>NZ_JACJUZ010000157.1:0-2255 GCF_014299995.1 Sphaerospermopsis sp. LEGE 00249
CAAAGGTTAGAGGCTGATAAACACAGAAATTAGTGCAAGGGTTTTGAAGGGTATACCGGAAAAAGTGTGCATTTTTTGGGATTTCAAGAGATGGCAAAGAAATTTTCAAATCTCCTCCTGACTCCTGACTCCTGACTCCTGACTCCTATGCCCTCACAGAAAGACTTTCTCAGCAACCCCTAAATAATTCGTTGGGTTGCGATATCGCTTAACCCAACCTACGGTCATTTATAACATTTGCGGAATAAAACTAGCTTTTTTCGCTGCACTATCCCACACTATCCAGTTAATTTTATCATCCAAATCAACTGCATTATCTGTCACCTGAAAATACAGCTTTCCTTGTCCTTTGACTTCCACAGCAAAATCATAATTTTGAGCATAGGTGACAATAAAACCCTTATTTTGTAAACAATATTTTGCCCAATTTTTTAAAGATTGTTTATAGGGTTCATGGGGTATGGGTGGGTTAGTAATTACGTCATTGATAACTTTTAAAACTTTTTCCATGTTTCTATTTAATGAGGATCACAACGAATTTCTATCATAAACCCATCGGGGTCATAAAAATACACCCCTCTACCTGTAGGACGGGTAAGGGGTCCATAAGCTATGACTAAATTATTTTCCCGGATCACGGATACAGCTTGATCAAAGAATTGGGGATCAATATCAAAGGCTAAATGATATGCTCTAGTAAAAGATTTACTGGGATCGGGGTCTGGTGGTAATAATTCTGGTTCTCCAAATAAGTCTAATATTGTTCCATCGGGGGTGATAAAATTAGCAACTTTGCCTTCAGCAACAAGTTGTTTTAATGTTTCGGGAATTTCTTCGCCTGTGAGTTCATGTAATCCTAAAATATGTCCATAAAAATGGCGTGATGCTTGCATATCGGCAACGTTTAAAGCAATATGATGGATTTTGCGTAGGTAGCCGGTAGGCATATTTTTTTGTTCATTCATGGGTTTTTAATTTATGGGTTTTTAATTTATGGGTTTTTAATTTATGGGTTTTTAATTTAGAGGTTGTTTGGAAAGTTTTTAATGTATAAATAAACCCCTCTCCAAACCTCTCGCCGACGCGGGGAGAGGCTTTGAAACGCTCAGGACAAGCCTCCTTGTCTTCCTGATCCTGCCTTCACAGATCATATTAAAAACCTACCCCTGTGAGGGGTTAGAGAGGGGTAAAAAAAATATTTGATACATCAATCATGACTTTTCAAACACCCTCTTACAGATGCACATAGTCAACTTATTTTATGTATTAGCAAACCAATGATCATCTAAAAATTTTTCAAGAGTAGCGATCGCTTCTTCAGGAAAAGTATTTAAGGTAAGTTGAGAATGTTGACTAGCTAATTCTCTTCCATCATTGTAACATAAGTCTAACTTCATCTCTAAGTGACTTTTTAAACTAGGACTATCTGCTAATAATCTTTGAATTTGCTTGCGAAAATTAGTTATTTCTCTTTGCGAATGTCCTCTATTTCTTTCATTTTCCCCTTCCCAATATTGTAGAATTAGTAAATGTTCAATCAATCTCATTAACAAACTTTCGATTTTCCGTTTATCTCTTTTACTCAAATCTAAAACTTCCTCAATTAAATTATCCCAATCCAAAGAATCTAAATCTCTATTTTCTAACTGTTTAACTGTTTCTAATACCCAAAGATTATAGTCGGTGTCATACAAATTTTTGATTTGTGTTTTTAGCTCTGCTCTCATATTTTTCTCCTTGATAGTTAATTATACGTTATCAGTATCATCATTTGTCCTAACTACATTTAAAACTACATTTAAAACTACATTTTAAACAACATTTTAAACATAATCTAACTTTTCATTTAACTTACTTTTTAATTTTATCACAAGTAAGCTGTTGTGCATTTAATTTGTATAAGTGGAACAGGCATCTTGCCTGTTAAACAAGAGTTCAGAATATTAGGATTATACAATTTAGCTGTGTAACAGCTTATCATCTTGACTTATTTAGGGTTTGCTGAAAAAGTCTTTTTGTGGGGGCAGGCAAAAAGCAAGAGTTTGGGCTATCTGTTATCCCTAGATTTTATGACTACTAACTGTGGCTATATGTCTAAATGTTCCGGTTTTTTGCCCTTGATAAAGGGTTAGTAGGCTTCCCAAAGCATTACAGTTATCTTCTATTAACCATAAATCATGTTTTTGGACAAATTCCACAATTTCCTTTAAATCCCAATCCCCAGTCCCCAGTCCCCAGTCCCCAGTCACCAGTCC
>NZ_JACJUZ010000049.1:0-40796 GCF_014299995.1 Sphaerospermopsis sp. LEGE 00249
ATTTTTTCTGTCACTCGTTTACTGTGATCAAGGAGTTATTTGAACTATCAATCAACTGTCAAATATTTGACTTCCCTAAACTTCATGACTACGGTGTTTTCTCATGATTGATTTAGGGTTGCTATATGTGTTCTTAATTGTTCAGTGTTAACGCCAGAGACAGTATTACAAATAATTGATTTTAATAGACACTCAATGGTAATTCCACCAAAGTGCATAGTTCCTATTTTTCGCAAAGGCTTTAGTGTTTCAGTATCAGTATGGCGTTCTAAAAAAGCTGCCTGATAATCTTCCATACTTAATAATTAAAATCAAAATTTAAGCCTAATCAGTATATTACAAGATCAGGATTGTCTGATAAATTGATTTGTTTATTTTTATTCTCCTCCCCCTTTGTATTTGTTGCTTTAAGTTGGGAAACCCGCCAACGGATCTCCCCAAATCACTGGCTTCTCTGCACCTCTGTAGTGAGATAAAAAACATACCTTCATACACAACTGTACACAATTGTAAATTTATATTGCTAAAAAAAACGCATTACATCATGATGTAATGACTGCTGATAAGATGAGACAAAATCACCAACAAATCATAAGATGATGTCAGAACCTATATATTTCTTATAAATCAATGAGTAAAAAACTTAACGCAGTAATTCCTGATGAAACCTGGCAAGCATTAGAAGAAATTGCCAAAAAAGAACAAAGAACTAAAAGCCAAATGGCTGCGATTTTACTAGGGGAAGCATTGGCCAACCGTCAACAACAACCGCAGAAAACATCATGACCACAGAACAACATCTCCAAGAATTAACCGTCAAACAAGAACGCACCCAAACCCAGTTAGATCAACTATCAAGCCGAGTTGATGAGTTTGTCTTTCATGCTCAACGCTTATTTAACAAAATGGGTGAAGATGTAGAAATCACAAAAGCACGTACTGACAGACTAGAAGCACTGATGCTGAAAATGGATCGAAACTATGAAACCCAACAATCACAACTGCAAGAATTTCAAAAACAAACCCAGGAATTTCAAAGACAAACTCAAGAATTTCAAAGACAAACTCAAGAATTTCAACGCACAACAGGCGCTGCTCTAGAACGTATAGATAGAGTCTTAGACTACCTCCTAAGACAAAGCGGACAGAATTAACCTCTCTCTGCGTCCTCTGCGCCTCTGCGTGACATAAAAAAATAGCCGCTCCCCAACAGAAGCGGCCATCATTTAATTTGTTAACAAAAGACCTTAGTAATCGAAGTCTCCGCCACCCATACCAGCACCAGCAGCAGGAGCAGCATCTTTAGGTTCTGGTTTGTCAACAATGATACATTCGGTTGTCAACACCATACCAGCGATAGAAGCAGCGTTTTGCAAAGCAGAACGAGTTACCTTAGCGGGATCAACAATACCAGCCTCCAACATATCAACAAATTCGTT
The DNA here is from genome assembly GCF_014299995.1 of Sphaerospermopsis sp. LEGE 00249. Classification (NCBI taxonomy): domain Bacteria; kingdom Bacillati; phylum Cyanobacteriota; class Cyanophyceae; order Nostocales; family Aphanizomenonaceae; genus Sphaerospermopsis; species Sphaerospermopsis sp. LEGE 00249. The sequence goes on from NZ_JACJUZ010000049.1 coordinate 1,440, forward strand.
GGTAGAAGCGTTGAAACCAATGTTGAAATCTTTTTCTTTCACTCTTTCAGCTATTACAGCACCGTTTTGACCAGCGTTTTCTGCAATTCTCTTCAGAGGAGCAGGTAAAGCACGAACGACGATTAAAGCACCAGTCAACTCTTCATTTTTGAGGTTGCTGTTAGCCCAGGTTTCCAACTGAGGAGCGAGGTGAGCTAAGGTTGTACCACCACCAGGAACGATACCTTCTTCTACAGCAGCTTTGGTTGCGTTGATAGCATCTTCCAAACGCAGCTTCTTGTCTTTCATTTCGGTTTCGGTAGCTGCACCAACTTTCACAACAGCTACACCACCGGATAATTTAGCCAAACGCTCTTGCAGTTTTTCCTTGTCGTAGGAAGATTCGGTTTCATCCATCTGACGACGGATTTGTTCGCAACGAGCTTTAACACCAGCTTCGTTACCTTCAGCCACAATGGTGGTGCTGTCTTTGGTGATGGTGATGCGGCGAGCTTTACCTAAGCCATCTAGCTTGGTGCTTTCTAACTTCAGACCAGCATCTTCAGTGATGACTTGACCACCAGTGAGAACTGCGATATCTTCTAACATCGCTTTCCGGCGATCGCCAAAACCAGGAGCTTTTACAGCAGCTACGTTCAGCACACCACGTAAACGGTTAACAACCAAAGTAGCTAAAGCTTCTTTTTCAATATCTTCAGCGATAATAACCAGGGGCTTACCTTGACGTGCAACTTGCTCAAGTACAGGTACTAAATCTTGTACCAAAGCAATTTTCTTATCGGTGAGCAGGATGTAAGGATCATCAAAAATCGCTTCCATCCGTTCTGCATCGGTAGCGAAGTAAGGGGAAATATAACCCTTATCAAAACGCATACCTTCGGTAATTTCCAATTCGGTGGTCATGGACTTTCCTTCTTCCAAGGAAATTACACCTTCTTTACCCACCTTATCCATAGCTTGGGCGATCATGCTGCCGACTTCATCATCGTTACCAGCAGAGATAGCACCAACTTGAGCGATCGCCTTAGAATCTTCTACAGGACGAGCGTGTTCAGCAATTCTTTCTACTAAAAACGCAGTAGCTTTATCAATACCGCGTTTCAACAGAATTGCGTTAGCGCCAGCAGCTACGTTCCGTAAACCTTCTTTAACAATTGCATGAGCCAAAACGGTAGCGGTGGTTGTACCATCACCAGCAGCGTCATTGGTCTTAGAAGCAGCTTGGCGAATCAAAGAAACGCCAGTATTTTCAATATGGTCTTCTAATTCAATTTCTTTAGCGATGGTAACACCATCATTGACGATTTGTGGTGCGCCAAATTTCTTCTCTAAAACTACATTACGACCTTTGGGTCCAAGGGTGACAGCAACAGCTTCAGCCAGAATATCAATACCACGCTCAAGGGCGCGACGGGCGTTTTCGTTGTAAATAATGCGCTTTGCCATAATCTGTGTAATTCTGGTGTGTAATTCTGGAATTGGTTATTTGTTGGTTGTCAATTTTCTGTTTTCAGTTCTGAAGTGGGGTGTGATTTTATATCAATCCAAAATCCAAAATCCAAAATCCAAAATCTAAAATCTAAAATCTAAAATTCAAATTTTGACTTTTGACTTTTGACTTTTGAATTGTTTGACCCCTCATCACTCAATTAGCTGACTACTGCTAGAATGTCTTTCTCAGAAAGTAGTACATATTCATCAGTGCCGAGCTTCACGTCTGTACCAGCGTACTTGGAGTACAGCACTTTATCACCGACTTTAATTTCCAATTCTTGACGGCTACCGTCATCATTCCGCTTGCCTGGTCCAAGGGCTACCACTTCACCTACTTGGGGTTTTTCCTTAGCGGTGTCGGGCAAATATAGACCACCTGCGGTCTTTTCTTCAGCGGCGGTCACTTTTACAAAAACGCGATCGCCTAAAGGTTTAACTGTAGATACGCTTAGAGATACGGCTGCCATAAATTTTTTCTCCAGAGTTAGCACTCTCAACTCCTGAGTGCTAATCTACCGAAAAACAGCAACAAATGGCAACAATCTTTTCTGTACGGGTTTCCGAACTGGGGACTGGTGACTGGGGACTGGTGACTGGGGACTGGTGACTGGGGACTGGTGACTGGTGACTGGTGACTGGGTAATCAATTTTATGTTTCCCAATCAACTGTCAACTATCAACTGTCAACTATCACCAATCACCAATCACCAATCACAGAGCATAAATACCTAATTGTTTTAGTTGTCGGGTTCTGTTGCGTAGGTAGTGAATATTTTTATATGGACAACTTTATTTCCAAACCTGGGAAATTGTTATAGAACTGTAAACAGGGAGCCGCTGAATGAGTAACAATACAGTGAGTCAACACCGCCATCCAAACAGTCATCCAATCCCCAGAACTACTAAAGCTGTGGAACTTCAAGCCCTAAGTAATATGTGGACGCGCTAAGATTGGCTTTCTTTTCTCTCCACAGGTTTCTGCTGGTTCTTACCAAACAGATACTCCGGGCTAAAAACCTCCTAGCTATGTCATCTGGGAATGCTGGAAACTGTGACTCAAAGTGTGGACATCTCAACCATCGTGTGAGATTCTTCCTATTTGCATCTTCTAAACCTCAACCAACCGCTTGCGTATTTGTTGTTCTAGATAGATAATGGAAGTTTACCCAGATGCGGTTTGGTATTACACAAATTAATTGATTTATAGTCATATATAGGCTATAACAGGCATAAATAAAACATTTTTACGCCTTCATAGTCAATGATATAAATCAATAGTTTTGGGGAAATTCCAGAAAATGACACCCTAGCTCTGGTAAGACACTTAGCACAAGTCCAAGCCTTTTTTTATTTCACTGTCAAAATTAATTGAGGGAGATAATCAAACAATTAGGCAGGTGATGTAAATTAAGTAGTCCCGACAGCTATTAACCAAGGGATAGAGGGTATGTAGTTCACCCTGTGAAGTTTTACCTCACAAAATAAAACCTGAGATATTTGTCAATGGTTTTATGAACTATATTCAAAAAACCGGAAGTTATTGAGCGGATGATCCCAAAACACTTAATTGGCATCTATGGAAATGTAAGCATAAGCCTTTTTCAACCATTTTTTTGCCAGGAGCTTCCTTAGTTTCTTGTGAACCTCTAGAGGCTTAACATTCAAAACAGGATATAGCAGAGCAACAGTTAACAAATGAAAGTGCGGGTGAGTTGTCAGTTAGGGTGATCTTCAGCTAAATACTGAACCTGTCAACCAGACGGATTATGATTTAATCAGGTTTTTTAGCCCGCTGCTTTCAAAAGAGTATATAATAGTGCATTATAAATACTATTGCTCTCCGTATCCTTACTAGACTTTTGCCATTAAGTTACTAGTAGTATGTTAAGAGTGCCTACCACTTTCACAACCACAAACAACCAAGGCAAGTTAAGTGGTAAAAACAGTACGTGCGGCCAGCGCGGAATTTACGCCTGTGGACAAGAACCCGGCGACGGGCTTGGTGGAAGCAGGAAGCAAACAACAAAATGTTCCAGGTTCTAGGGTGTATTTGCTTATGCCCCTGCCATGAACAATTTTTGTCAGGTTTGTTTTGCACAACATCTCACATAATCCACCAAAGAGGATAACTATTCAAGACCTTGATGGATTGAAGCGCGACAAGTGCCACTGCTATGAAAGAGTCCAGCATGAAAGATCACAAACGACTTCTATTAATTGATGATGACCCTAACCTCATCTTGCTGGTGAAGGATTACTTAGAATTCCGGGGCTACGAAGTCATCACGGCCGAAAATGGACGGCAAGCTCTGGAAATATTAGACCATGATGTTCCAGACATGATCATCTGTGACGTGATGATGCCAGAAATGGACGGGTACACTTTTGTGGAACAAGTCCGGCAAACTGAACGCACTAGCTGGATACCTGTTCTCTTCCTGTCCGCTAAGGGGCAAAGTGCAGACCGAGTTAAAGGTCTGAATAAAGGTGCTGACGTATATATGGTCAAGCCCTTTGAAGCAGAAGAACTCGTAGCACAAGTAGAATCTTCACTCAAGCAAACTATCCGTTGGAAAGAACATCAAACTAAGGGAGGGGAAAACGGTTCTCGTATCCAGGTTCCCTTTGATGTCCAGTTAACTCCCACAGAACTGAAAGTGGTTCAGTTTGTGGCTAGGGGTTTAGCTAACCGGGAAATCGCTGAAGAACTAAATGTTAGTCAGCGTACAGTTGAAAGCCATGTTTCCAATATGTTGGGCAAAACCAATCTCCACAACCGTACTGAACTAGCACGGTGGGCGATTGAAAATCAAATGGCTTAAATGTTCCACTGATTTGGTGAAGGTTTGAGTTTTGAGTTAAAAAATCATAACTCAAAGCTCAAATCCTTTATTTGATCTTGACTTTAGTTTGATAGCCAGTAAAAAACATGACATGAATTGTGAAGCATACAGATTTTTCAATTCCAACTTCATAATTCATGTTTTATGATACTTTCCTCAATTGCTATCTTCCAACCCAGATATCACCTAAAATTATTTATACAGGCTAATTATAGGGACTGGTGATTGGTGATTGGTGATTGGTGACGGGTAAAAATCTTTTATTCCTCTACTTCCCTTACTTCCCTTACTTCCCTTACTTCCCTTACTTCCCTTACTTCCCTTACTTCCCTTACTTCCCTTACTTCCCCTACTTCCCCTACTTCCGCTACCTTCTGCCTTTTGCCTCCTCCCTTCTGCTTCCTGTTCCCTGATTAAGTAATCTGTTCCGTAGGGATTTCTATGATAAATTCTGTACCATAACTAGGGTCAGAACAAACATAAATATTGCCTTGGTGCTTTTCGATGATTTGATAGCTAATTGCCAGTCCTATACCAGTTCCCTTGTTGACAGGTTTGGTTGTAAAAAATGGATCAAATATCTTGCTTTGTAATTCTAAACTAATGCCTGGTCCATTATCTTGGATGCTAATTGTGATCTTACCAGAATCAGTTTTTTTGGTTTTAATTACTATTTGTTTTTGTTTTTTTTGTTCTTGTTCTAATAAAGCATCAATGGCATTACTGAGGACATTCATAAATACTTGGTTGAGTTGGGCTGGATAACATTCAACTAATGGTAAGTCTCCATATTCCTTAATCACCTCAATTTCTTGTTTTAGCCTATGGTTTAAAATCAGTAGTGTACTGTCAATTCCTTCATGAATATCGACGGCTTTTTTATCAGCTTGGTCTAGTCTAGAAAAGTTGCGTAAAGATTGGACAATTTCCCGAATACGATCTGTTCCCATTTTCATTGAGGCAAGTATTTTGGGTAAATCCTCGATGATAAAATCAAGATTAACCTCAACTGTGTAATTTTCAATGACAGAATTTTTTGCTGGATATTCGTTTTGATAAATTTTAATTAACTCTAACAAAGCTTGAATGTAATTTTGCAGATGAATGAAATTACCATTAATAAAATTAATAGGATTATTAATTTCATGAGCTAAACCAGCTACCATTTTACCCAAACTAGACATTTTTTCAGTTTGGATAAGTTGAACTTGTGTTTTTTTCAGTTCTTTTAAAGTCTCTTCTAGTTGTCGTGCTTGTAGACGAGAAGTGGCATTTGCTGTTGAGAGTGCTTTGAAGTTGTTATAGGCTTTAGAATGATAACGGATGCGGGCAATTAACTCCACTACATCGGGCAATTTAATTAAATAGTCATTAGCACCAGCAGCAAAAGCATCTGCTTTAGTTTGTGGATCTTCTTTGCTGGAGAGCATGACAATAGGAATATTATAGGTTGCTGGATGGGAGCGAAACCAACGTAATAGCATTAGTCCATCAATCTCAGGCATAATCATGTCTAAGATAATGACTGTAGGCTCAAGGGAAATAGCTTTTTGAATAGCCTGTGCGGGGTTGTCTATATAATAAAAAGCGATATTTTGCTCGTTAGCTAGTAATTTGCCAACTGCTTCACCGATTATTGGTTGATCATCAATTAGTAAAACTTTAACTACATCCGTATTTAACGGGACTTTTGATGGAGTATATGACAGTTTTTTTTCCTGATTCAACGAGGGAGATAATGTCTCAGCAGTTGGTGAGGTGAGGGCTGTAGATGTGGATATCATTGTTATCGCTCCTCATAATTATGGTGTGGAAAAAATTTTAAGTGTACATTATTTACCCTTAAACTCAGGATAACTTAAATTAATAATAAATAAAGCTTTGCTTTGCAATTCGTAAACAAAATCATACTGTTGACTTTCCTTAGTCAGCTAATTTATTTTGAATTTTTTTTTACGTAATTACTGGTAAGTAGGTAGATTTGAATAATGGATAATTAACATGGATAATTAACAATGAACAATTGACAATTACCTCTGCGGTGAAAGTTAGAAGCTTGAAAAAGCGGAAATTTTGGTTTTTTCCCTGGAAAGGGTAGGTTTTAAACCTTGAATGAAAAAATTGTCAATTGTCAACTGTCAATTATCAATGTTATTGCCCTCTGATTAAAAATTTTGTACAGGCTGGTGCGATCGCCTCAACTGGTAAAATTTGTAACGCTGCGCCTAATTCTACTGCGGCTTTGGGCATCCCATAAACGACACAGGTTTTGCTATCTTGGGCGATAGTGTGCCAACCGATATCCCGTAATATTTTTAACCCTTGAGCGCCATCCCGACCCATACCTGTAAGCAATATTCCCACACCGTTACCTTGCCAATATTTAGCAACACTTTGAAAAAAGACATCAACGGAAGGATGGTAGAAACTATTTATGGGTTCTTCCTGATAGTCAAGAGTTTGATCTGCACGCATTACGAGGTGATGATTTGTACCTGCAACTAATACTTTACCTGGTTTTGGTAAATAACCGGAGATAGCAAGATGGACTGGTAAAGAAATTTGTCCATTTAACCAAGTAGCGAAACCTTGAGCAAATTGGGCATCGAGATGTTGGACAATGACGATAGAGGCGTTTAAATTTTGAGGAAACTGGGAGAGAATAGTAACTAAAGCTTGGGGACCACCAGTGGAAGAACCGATGACTATGAGAGGTGGTTGTGGTTTTGGGGAAGTTGTGGGTTTGAGTCGTGGATCAAACTGCGATCGCCCACGGGAAGACTTACCGATTAATCTAGCAATAGTGGATATTTTCTTTAATAATCTAATGCTACTATCTGTAGGCTCACCTAAACTAATAGCTGGGGTATTGACAGCATCTAAAGCCCCATAACCCATTGCTTCAAATACTTTAGCTGCATAACGGTTGACGCTGGCTGTCACCATGAGGATAGCACAGGGGGATTGACTCATAATGTGTTTTGTCGCTTCCACCCCGTCCATGTTGGGCATGACGACATCCATTAAAATTAAATCTGGGGTATCTTCTGCACACTTAGCAACAGCTTCTACACCATCATAAGCAATCCAAACTAAATCATATTCTGGCACTGTTGCTAAAATCCGTCGTAGTGCTTCCACTGCGATGATTAAATCGTTAACAATAGCAATTCTCATAAAAAAGTTGTATTTAATTTGTAAGCTAACTCATGAAAACATAGATACAATAGCTAATCTATTGTACAATTAATTATGTAAATCGCTGATAAAATATGCAAGCTTTTCTAACTATTACGATTACTCCAGAATTGAAAGCAGCACTTTTAGAACTTACTCAAACTGAATGTATATCTATTGATAGTTTAGTTGTTAAAGCTATTGAGAGCTACATTTTGACTCACAGATTCCGCGCATTGCGTTCTTATTTGATGCCCAATCAGGGAACAGTCTATACAGATGAGGAAATTTTTGAGATAATTTCATGAAGCTAGTTATCAATTGATAATTGATAATTGACAATTGTTTCATTCAAGGTTGAAAACCTCCCCTTTCAAGGGGAAAGAAATCAAAAAATTTCGCTTTTTCAATCCTCTCCGTGGAAGGGAGAGGAATTGTCAATTGTTCATTGTTAATTGTCCATTATTGAAAGATATCCATTGCTGTTAATTTAACATAAAACCGATATCCCGACTGGGAATGAATTAAGAGTCTCATAGCAAAAGTCATCTAAAGATGACTAAATAACCAAAAAAATTTTAACTTTTATCCCAGAAGATTGTTTTATGGAAAGAATAAATTACTCACAAATTATTCAAGATATTTTAAGTAATCATTCTCGTAATGATATCGCTAATGGTACAGAAATTCAATTGCTATTTGATACACAACGTCATCATTATCAAGTATTAAATATTGGTTGGAAGCAACAAATTAGAACTTATGGGGTGATTATTCATGTTGATATTAAAGATGATAAAATCTGGATACAAAGAGATGGTAGAGAAATTGGTATTGCTAATGAATTAATCGCTGCTAGTGTACCTAAAGAAGATATTGTTTTAGGATTTCACGCACCTTATAAGCGGCAGTTTACAGGTTTTTCGGTGGGATAATACGGTGGGATAATAATTTATTTCCATTTTTTACCATTACATAACAGGTTTGGTTTATTCTTTATCAATAATCAGACTAACACCACAGCGAATCGCTGCTTCTGCTAACCGATTATCAAGTGTTGCTAATGGTAATTTCAACCGCAATGCTAATTCTAAATAAGCTGCATCATAAGCGGATAAACCTTCTTGTCTTGCTAATTTCAAGGTTGCATCTAAAGCATTTGTATCTGTAGCTATATCAACTTGAATTAATAGGGACTGTAATAAATTAATAGCTTCCTGAGATTGTTCTTTTGTCATGCGGTTACGTCGTTCTGCTACAACAAAAGTATTAGCAATCTCCAGCGACCAAATTCCTGGTACAAATGCCTCAGAATCTACCATCATTGCTAATATGGAATTAGCATAATCATTATTTTCGTCTACCAAACACCAGCTAATTGCTACCGAACAATCTAAAACAAACTGCATTAAAATCTTCGTCCTTCTTCAATCATTTCACGGATTAGGTTTTTATCTAAACCTACTTCTTTTCTTAGTTGTTGCATTCTATTAATTGCGTCTTGAATTGATTTTTGAGTAGTGGCTTTTCCCCAAGCATTATGTTTAATTGTGGTAGTTTCTGTATTATCTAATGGTTGGACAACTACCAATACTTCTACAGATTTATCTTTAAATTCTGTATGGGTTTGGATTTGTAATATACCATCAGCACCTATATGTGTCAGCAATTTTATTGTTTCCATTTTTACTACCATTTTTAAGTACAGGTTGACAATTTCTGTATTTATTCATATCTATATTACTACTTAAATTAAAACTTCAACTTCCTGAGCGATACTTGTAGGCTGAGGAATTGGTAAACCTGACTCTATTAAACCTTCTATATGAAATTCTATGGACTCTACAATTAGTTGTTGAACTTCTGCTAATGTTTCAGCTACAGCTATACAACCAGGTAAGTCGGGAACATAAGCACCATAACTGGTATTTCCTTTTTCAATTACTACTGTATAACGCATTATTCTTTCTCCAATTTCATACTTCCTATTTTACTCCTCATCATCATGGAAATTAGAAATATAAGGTGGAAGTTTCCCAAAACTAATTCTTTCTACATATTTAATGGCGCGATGTTCTTCCAATGATGTTTGAATTAAGGTATTTATTAACAACCGAAATTTATTAATATCTGCTTGAGATGGTGATTTTAATTGTGCAGCTAATAAACTGGAAATTTGCAAAATCAATTTAATATTAGGTAAGTTAGCTTTGGTTTGTTCAATGATTTGATATTTTTTATTCAGACAATATTCATCACCTATATGAGAATAATCAGCGAGTGTTTTTAATAGTTCTGGTTTCCAATTAATAATTACTTGTTTTATTCCTGGGATTTTATTTAATAAAACAGCGATGATTTTCGGTAAATTAGGAATGAAATCACCGATATTTCTAAATCTATAGATAGGAGTATCAAGAATTAATTCTATTGTGCTAACTGGTGGTGCGCCAAATGTATAAGTTTCTAATGTATAAGGTGCAATTGGTTTTAATTCGGTTTCACTAATTCGTTTAGTAATTAATGTAGCCGCAGCACCGCCTAAACTATGTCCAGTGACGAAAATATTTTTGTTGGCGTTTTCTTCTCTTTGGATAAAGTCTTGTAATTGTTGCCAAAAACTCTTAACATAAAGATTAAAACCGGAATGAATTGCTTCTGAATTGGGGAATGCAAGTAAGTTAAAGAAGTAATCATCTAATCTTTCTGTACCTCTAATCGCAATGACAATATCATTTTCTGTTGATAGAAGTAAACCACAACAAACTAATTCATCGGTATCAGTTAAAGGACGTGGTGCTGAGATAAATTCTATGGTTTGATATGGTGGAAAAAATGATGGAGTACCTGTTTTTAGGATATCGCTAACTATATCATTTCCTTGTTTATAGGCGACGTAAGCGAGTTGAGAAATACAAGCCATTTCTAGGGTGCGTTGTCTGTCGGTGGATGTTTTCATGTTGGTTAATTTTTGGGTAGGTTTGAATTTGTAATTACAGAGTTGTAGATTTATTGATGATGGTTTTTAATTCTTTCTGCACTTGTTCAAGTTCTTGGCGTTTTTGGTTAATAAATGCTTTTTCAATTTCCCGTTGTTCTAAATTTTCCTGGTGAGCTTTTTCTTGTTGTTCTAAAATGTTTTCATAGATTGATATTGCTTCTGTAATTACTCTACTGGCTGATTCAAAGCGATTCTTAAAAACTGTGTTAATAATTTCTTGGGTTGTTTGATAAACTTTATCTTTTGATTCTTCACAGAATTTTTTCATTCCTATTTTACAAATTGTTGTTTTGATTTTGGTATGTATCCCATCTATATCTAGCATACCCAAGCCAAGTGAACCAGCAATTGCAGCACCAACAGCAAAAACAGCAATAGCAACAAATCCAATTCCTGTAAAGAATATTAATGCAGCAGCTAAAGCACCACCTATTCCCAAACCCCCACTTATTCCTCCAAAACCCATAAAGTCATCATTTACACCTGCAATCGAAATATTAATCTGCTTGCTAAAATTGGTTTTAATTTGTTGATCTAGCCTCTTAAAATCACTTTTAACTTTATCTAGTTCATAAGTTATATAAGCATTTAGAGATTCAAGATGCTTGTGTAGTATTTCTTCTTTTAATTCCTGATTTCCCCATACATCTATATCTCTCATTAATTCATTCGTGAATTGAGTAGTATAATACTTAATAAGTTTGTCCTGACTAAATACTGGGCTATGTTTAGAAGACCAATGCTTGCTTTTTTGAAGTATGCGGTTTTCTAATCCTTTATTCCATTCTTCCCAAGATTTCTGAGCTTGTTCAATAACTAATTCTTTTCTTTTTTCTACTAAATTATAAATTGTGACATCACAACCACTAGCTTCACCTATTTTTTCTAAAATTTCCTGTTTTCCTATTTCTGAAAGTTTGATTTTTCCGTCTAATGATTCCTCGACAATATACAAACTGTCTAAACATTTGGTAATTACTTGGGTTATATCATTAACTGCACGATTAATTTTTAATGTTCCACGCTCTAAAGTCAAGAATTTCTCTAGAGATTGAGTAAACATTTGGAAAGATTGTAAATATTCATCATTATTTCCATTTTGAATTGATTTTAATGCTGTTTTAGCAGAAATATAATGTACACGATTGATTTCTTTGAAAACAAGTAAATTTTCTTTTTTGACAAAACTTTCAAGTCTCTGTTTTACATCTTGAACATCTTCTTGAGTATCAAGGTTATCCATGAAATTTACTAACACAAAAAGATTATCAGCAGGTTCTTTTATATAACTATTATTAAGCTGATATCTTACATCATGCAGTAATTCTTTTTCTTTTTCAGGAAGTAGACGGGTAGCATTAGTTAAGAAAATGGCTGCATCTGTATCTGTTAGTATTTTTTGAGTAATAGCTGTTCTTTGAGGATGTTCATTTAATCCAGGTGAATCTACTATTTCTACACCATTTTTGCATAATGCTAATTCAGGATGTTCAAAAATAATTTCCTCAATATTAGATTGTGCTAATTCATCACTACGATGTTCTAGAGCAGCTTCTTTAGAAATTGTAGCTTTTACTTTATACTCTTCAAAAGCAATTTCTTCACTTCTCCCATCTTTATAGCGACAAATTACCCGTTTTTGAGTTCCATATTTTAAAACTGTAACTGCACCACTACAAGGAATTGCTCTCACAGGCTGAATTTCTTCACCTAATAAAGCATTTAATAATGTTGATTTACCTTGGCTAAATTCACCAATAACAGCTAACCTAAATCTCTGATTTTTGATTTTATTATATACTTCTGTAATATCATCTATCAAAGTAGAAGGTAAGAAACTATGATCTTTACATTCGTGAATTATTTCAGAGACTAAGTTACAACAACTATCTAAATTTTGACGATAGACTTGGAACTTTTTCAACTCATCATAGGATACACTTGTATGCTTTTGAGTGGTTTTAATTTCTGGTTTAGCAGGTAAGATTGCCAACATATCACTTGCTGCTTTTACAAAGACTGTATCAAGTTCTTGAAACCGAGAAGGATCTAGTAAAAAATGTACTTCATTTAAAGCATTTGCATCAAATTTTCCTTGATGAGTAAATGCAATCTCAAAAACTTCTAAATATTCAGATTTAACACCTAAATTTTTAGCAACTATTCCTAAATATTGCTTTTCTTTGATGTCTATATCACGAACTTCTAAATATTCAGATTCAACACCTAAATTTTTAGCAACTATTCCTAAGTATTGCTTTTCCCGCACATCAATTTCACCATCTGCGACTGACATTTCATAACCAAAGGCAATTAATAATATTTTTTCTGATTCTGAAAGTGGCAATGTTAACCTTAACAAATCCTGAATTTTTTTATAAGTTTGATTTTCTTTAACTCCTTTAATCATCAAGTTTGTTAATTTCTGTACATCACTATTTGATTGACTAAATCGAGATAAAATTGTCTGTAAACGTTGTTTTTCTGCTTCTGATACTGTCCCATCTACAAGCATTACTCCTAGTAGTACCGTCACTAAACTAGCTAAAAATAATACCTGTGGTGTAATATCCCGTTGGCTCAGTTTTTGCCCTGTGATCCGTGATAATAAATCAACAGTCTCAGAAGTAACTCGTGAAGTATCCATAAAAATCACCAGTGGATAGAGTGTGTAAAAACTATTATTTCCTAATTTAATCAAATTTAACTTATTTACCGAGTAATTACGGTTATTTGTCTTGAAACTAATAAGTTATACTATAAAAGTATATATTGATTCAATAAACTGGGTAAAGATATGATGTATCAATTTCCATCTCTCATTCAAGCTGGTATTGAAGCTGGTAAATATATCCCCGTCTTTAGTAATGGTGTACCCCTAAGCATCGCTAGAGATGCTGTTACAGGTCAATTTGTGTCTCATGCTATTGGTGTTGTCAATCCATTATCACCATTGGTAGCTGCTCCTAATTTTATCATGACTGGGTTGCAGATGTATAAAAATCAGCAAAACTTTACAGCAATTATGGGTAGCTTGCAAACAATCCAAAACAGCATAGGAGTATTACAAGCAACAACCGCCCTTATCGGTGTAGGAACAGTTGCAGGTGTAGCATTAACAGCAGTGAACTTACACCAAACCCTGAAATTGCGGAAAGAAGTTGAGGAAATGCGGTTAGAGGTCAAAAATGGCTTTATTGACTTGAAACAAGCCTTAAAAGACCAAGGAGCAGAAATTAGACAATTAATTGAACAGGTAGCCCAAGATATCAAATTTGAACAACATCGCACGGTTTTAATTAGAGCCTATGGTTTATTTGTGCAAGCTATAAACCGTTTACGTTCTGCTATGCAATTACAAGATATTGGCCGCAGAAATGCAGAAATTGACGCTGCTAGAGGTATGTTATTTGAGGCTTTAGCAGATTATACTAATCCTCATTTATTAGCAGAAACTTCCGCACCAGGACAACTGCGCCGGTTAGAATGTTCTTGGGCTATTGAACAAGCAATTATTACTACTTATCAAGTGCAAAATGAAATTTCTGCTGTGAGCGATCGCCTATTACAATTACAAGATACAATCTATAAAAATGCCATCAATGTAATTGAAAAATGTGAATCACACGATGAACTTGATTTTCTGTTTCCTGAACTTACCCGCATTCACAATCATGATTTAGTAATCATCGAAGCATGGCAAAATCATGTAGATTGGGTAAAATCTCTACCTCCAGCCGAATTAAAACTTTTAAATAGTGCAGATTTTCATAATTCAGAAACTACCCAAACTATCACTAATTCAGAAATTCCCCCAGAACAAATCAGCTATGAAAACATAGCTGAAAAATCTCATTTTTATTCTTTACGGGATCAATTATTATTTATGTTTGCGCCGGAATTACGCCGGGAATATGAAAATTATGTGAGTCAACAAGCTGCAATTTCTGGATATAGAACATTAGTTACATCTAATTTACAACAAGCATCAGATTTAACAGTTGCTAATCTTTTTTACTATTTTAATATTAGGGATGAATCACAGGAAGAAGTAGAATAACCATCAATCGTTCAAAATTCAGTGCCTCAACAAATGATTACAGCTAATAATAGTAATTTAAATGAAAAAGTATTTAGAAAATTGAAAAGAATTATTTGCGAGCAATTAAATGTTGATGAAAACAAAATTGACTTGAATACAAACTTTGCTGAAGATTTAGGTGCTGATTCTCTTGATGCTGTGGAATTAGTGATGGCTATAGAAGAAGAGTTTGATATTGAAATACCTGATCAAGTTGCTGAAAGAATTACTACAGTTAAACAGGCTGTAGATTATATAATTGAAAAAGCTACTTCTTAATTATTTTTCCCACTAACTAAGGTAGAATATAACAGAAGAAAGCAATGATGAAAACTCAAGTTTATTTTCTCTTTAGCTATATGCTATACTAATAATATATCAACATGGAAAACCATTATGATTACAACACCTCTCTCTAGTCTTAGTCTGGAAGAATTACAAACCTTAATTATTTCAATTGTAGATGACAGACTTACCAAAAAATATATAGTCAAACAAATGCCATCTCAACAAAAATTACAAGAGATTTTCAACTCTATTGATTTGAATATTTGGATACCTCCGGTTTCTGTACCTTCCACTTTAGAAATTTTACAGGAAGAAAGAAATCAATGACTAGTCGTTATATTCTTGATGCTAGTATTGTCATCCAAAGGTTTATTCAGCAAGAATACACACCACAAACAAAAATATTGTTTAATCGTCTTCTAGTAGGAGACGAATTTTATATACCGGAATTTTGTTTATTAGAATGTACAAATGTTATCTGGAAACAAGTCAGGTTTTATGGACTACCAGAAACACAAGCAAAGTTACTTATTCAACACTTAGAATATATTCCTTTTCAAATTATCTCTGTCAATACTTTATTATCCTCTGCATTAGAAATTGGCTTAATTCATCAATTAGCAATTTATGATTCTCTATATATTGCTCTAGCATTACAATTAAATTATCCTTTGATCACTCTTGATCAACGTCAATCTCAAACAGCAATTAATTGTGGAGTTCAAATAATTCCTATTACTAATTTTATAGAAGATATCTCCTTTGGATAATGTGTTAATAAACAATTATCAATTTAGATACATTTTCTTTATAAGTTCTAAAACTTTCATAGTTTGAGTCTCCAGAGAGGGAAAATCATTAATAAATTCAGCTAACCCTCCCTCACTTTCGAGATAGTCAAACAATGTTTGTAAAGGAACTCGTATTCCTACAAAAACCGGAACTCCACTCATAATTTCGGGATCGGAGTGAATAATACCTTGAGTTTCTAATAAGGTGTTTAGTGTCATGTTTCCTTCAAGATATAACTCGATATCTTTTATTATAGCAGTGATATGTAAAGTTTTAGGACTACTGTGAGGCGATCGCTTTTATTACCCCTCACCAATGACATCAATTACAGCTTTCAACAAGGTACTATCATGAAAACTACTTTTAGTTAAATAATAATTTGCCCCTGCTTCTAACCCTTGAATCCGATCCTCTTCCCGATCTTTATAAGAAACAATAATCACAGGTAAATTTTTTAATTTACCATTGCCTCTAATCTGGGTAGTAAGTTCAAAACCATTCATCCGGGGCATATCAATATCTGTTACTACTAGATCATAATCACCGCTACGAACTGCATTCCATCCATCCATACCATTAACAGCAACATCTACTTTATAACCATTATTTTCTAATAATTTACGTTCCATTTCTCGTACAGTAATCGAATCATCAACCACCAAAATCCGTTTATAGGTTTTCTTAACTGTTTGACTAGAAGACTGATTAACTTGACTCAGTTGGCCACTAGAAAGAATTTTAGTAATAGAACGGACAATATCTTCAACATCAACAATTAACACAGGAGAACCATCATCCATCAAAGCAGCGGCGCTGATATTAGGAATTTTACCCAGTCGGGGATCTAAAGGGCGAACTACTAAACTACATTCACCGAGAAAACGATCTACAACTAATCCATAATAGTGAAGGCGATTAGCGCCAGTAATGCGTGTTCCTCCATCACTGATGACGACAACAGATAAGTATTCTTTGTTGGCATTTTGGGATGGTAATTCTAAAACTTGATGAGCAGAAATTAAGCCGACTGGTTGATCATTCAACATGAAAAACGGCTGATTTTCAGAGATAATAATTTCTTTAATTGGCAACTTGACAACTCGATCAATCCGCGCCAGTCCAAAAGCATAAGGTTCATGAGATATTTCTACTAATAAAGTTCGCAGAACTGATAAAGTTAAGGGCAGTTGTAAGTACAATGTTAACCCTTTTCCGGGTTGAGAAACTGCCCGCAGAGTACCACCAACTTCTCGCACGGTACTATGTACCACATCTAAACCCACACCCCGACCGGAAATTTCCGTTACAGTTTTGGCGGTGGAAAAACCTGGTAAAAATAAAAATTCCATTAACTCAGTTTCAGTGAGTTGGGCAGCAATTTCTGGGGTGATATGGTTTTTATTAATTACCTCTTGACGCAAAACTTCCATATCTATTCCCCGTCCATCATCGGAGATGGTAATTAATAACATTCCGGCTCTATGAATGACTTCAATGCGAATTGTTCCTTCTTCTGGTTTGCCAACTGCAAGACGTTCTTGGGGTGTTTCAATGCCATGATCTATGGCGTTTCTGAGGATATGAAATAATGGCGCTTCTAGTCTTTCTAAAATATCCCGATCTACAAGGGTAGATTTGCCGATGATTTCTAGATTGACTCGTTTACCTAATTCTCTGGCTAAGTCGCGGACCATGCGGGGAAAACTTTGTCCTCTTTCGGCAAAGGGTGTGGCATGGGTGGCGATAACTTGGCGATAGAGACGATCGCCCAAATTAGAAAAACGCTGACAAAATAATTCCAGTTCATTATGGCGATCGCCTAATAGCTGACGACATTCACCGGCTGTTTGTCGAGCATCACTCAATTTCTCTTCTATTTGTCTATTGCCATGATGTTGATGCTCAAATTCAACATTACCCCATAACTCTTGTAATTTATCCAATTGGTTGGCTAACTTGGTTTGATTTGCTTTGAGTTTGAGCAATGAGTCAGCAAATGTTTCTAACCATTTGGCTTCCACTAAAGATTCCCCCGCTAAACCCATTAAACGATTAAGGTTGTCTGCACTTACTCGCACCACTCGTTGTTGTACGATGTCTGGAGGCTGGGGACTGGGGACTGGGGGTTGAGGACTAAGAACTGTATAGGAAGCTGAAGGGATAAGTTCTTCTTTCTCCTCTACTTCCCCTACTTCCTTATGACTTTCTGCGGATGAGATGATATTAGCGATCGCATTCACTAAAATTTGTATACTATCATCATCAAAATGGGGTTCTGAGTTACCAACACAGGAATCAGCCATTTGTAATAGCAGATCCACTGCTTGTAGTAAGACATCCACATCAACAGGAGTTAAGGTAATTGTTCCTGACTGAGCAGCGACAAAGCAATCTTCCATTTTATGGGCGAGGGTGACAGCAGGATCAATTTGCACAATCCTGGCTGCGCCTTTGATAGAATGGGCCGCCCGCATTAAAGCTGCTAATTCTTCTGTGGGGTGGGGTTTGGTTTCTAGTGCTAACAGGGAGTCATTCAAGACTGCCCCCTGTGCTTTTACTTCCATACTGAACAAGTCAAGTAAGGAAAGATGACTAAAATCTGATTCTTGTTTCATGACAGCACTTTTCTCTTTAAGGACATAAATAATAATTCATCATCTATTAAACTTAGACTGCATGACTGCCAGTGAAAAAAGCCTTTGGTGTAGGTGTTAATTGTTGATGTCTTGCTGTTTGGGAGTGATCTTAATTCATCATCATCAAATTGGTATAAACCATAAAATTCATCTACAGGAAATACCCACGTATTGCCGCCTTTTTCAATTACTATCATCCGTGAATAGACAATAGGACTGAGGGCTAGTGGTAGGTTTTGGATAGTTTCCAGATGCAATAAATTGCTCAGAGAAATACACAGTTGTAATTCTCCACGAATGTTCACTAATCCTTTTAAGATTTCGTTGCTGCGATGGGGTATGGTGTGAATACCTGTCGGTGATATGGTTTCTTTTAAGATGTGCGCTGGTAGTGCCAGCCATTCTCTTTGCAAGCGGAAAATAGCTACTGTTAGGGTTTGTTTTGTGGTTACGATTTCTGAGGAATTTGGGAAATTTATTAGCTTGTTTTTGCCTTCTGCTTTTGTGTCAGAGAAAAACTGAGTCCATTCATTTTGATAGTTTGCTGGGATGGAACGTTCTAACAAATTGCGTCCAGCAGAAGAGTAAACTGGGCAGTTACGACAATGGATAAAATCGGATAATTCTGGACAAGTGCGATCGCCAGCAATACCAATCACATTCCAGCAACTTTCTAGATTTGATAACTCAGTGATGGAATTCATGATTAATTTTCTCCCAGATATTTGTCATTGTTAACTATGTAATTTTCTCCAGTATTATTTACCTTAAATTTGCTAATCTCTTGTCGCAGAACTTGAGAAACTTGATTGAGTTTGGTAATTGCTTGGTTAATTTCCCGTAAAGAAGCCACTGTTTGCATAGAATTATTACTCAACTGTGACATAGCATCACTAATTTGTATTGCTCCTTGAGACTGCGCTTCCATACCTTGACTAACGGTTTCAAATCGCGGTGTTAAGTCTTGTACTTGTTCAATAATTTGCCCAATTTGACTACTAATATTCGCTACATCTTCTACACTTTTTCCTACTTCTGCGGCAAATTTATCCATTTCCATTACTCCTGTAGAAACGGATGATTGCATTTGTTTTACCATCTGTTCAATATCTATTGTTGCTACTGCTGTTTGATCTGCTAGTCTTCTAATTTCTCTGGCTACTACTGCAAAACCTAAGCCATATTCCCCCGCTTTTTCCGCTTCTATGGCTGCATTTAATGACAGTAAATTCGTTTGATCTGCCACTTTCGTAATCGTGACAACAATATTATTAATATTATTGGCTTTTTCGCTAATTGCTCCCAGTCGAGACGCTATAGAATTAGTGGCTTCTACTAACTGACGCATGGTAGATTCCATCTGCAATAAATCTTTTTGACTATCACTTGCAGCGATGGTTGTTGCTTGTGACATTGCAGCTACTTCTTCTACTGTTTTCACTAATTCTCTGGAAGTAGCTGATATTTCTTTTGCTGCTACTGTTACCTGATTTGTAGAAGCTACTTGTTCAGTCATACTGCTTTCTAGTTGTTTTCCTGATGCTGCTATTTGGGTGGCTGATGAGGTGACTTGTATCCCTGACTGTTGTACTTGGCGGATGAGTTGGCTTAAATTTTGTGTCATATTCTGAAAGGCTTTCAACAGTTGTCCAACTTCATCTTTGGTATTAGATATACCTTCATTTTGAAGTACAGATTGTGTTAAATCTCCTGAAGAAATTTTTTCTGCTGCCCGTACAGTTTTATCAATTCTATTACCTAAAAATTTAGTAATTAAAAAATTAGCAACTACCACAACTGACAAAGAAAACACAGACGCAATTATAGCTGCTAAAGTTAGTAAATCTATAGCAGATTGTGTGGAGGCAATACTTTTTTGCAAACTCTCTGTTTCATATTGATTAAATTCACGACCTATTTTTGTAAATTCATCTACAAGATCCCTGGATTCGTTAAAAACTCGAATTAGTTCTTCTTTTTTAGTGCCGCCACTGGCCCTTCTGACTGTATCTGCTTTTAAAGAATTATATTGGTTATATAAATCCACCATTTTATCTATCCTTTCTTGTTGCTGTTTATCAGTAACAATTTTCTTAGTTTGTTCTAGTCCTTTTTGAAACTCTTGCTGATGCTCTGTATATTCTCCTATGGCATCTTGATATAAATTGGGATCGATGACATATCTTTGCAATCGTCGGTGCATATTCAATCCAGCAATTACCATTTGATTTTGTCCATCAATTGCTGTTTGTGCCATATCAACTTGCTTTAAAGTTTCCCTAGTTTGATGAGAGTTAGCATATACCATTAAGCTAAACAAAATCATTAAAACTGTTGGTACTGAAAATCCAAATAATGTTAAATCTTTGATTTTCCAATTAGTGAACATTGAACTTCTCCTGAATAATTTGAATAAATAACTTAATAATCCTCAATATTTTTCTTTTTTTTCATTCATTTCATATATTGTTGTTCCTGCTGTTTGATATGCTAGTCTTCTAATTTCTCTGGCTACCAAGATAAGCGGGAAATACTAAACCATCCCACCATACCCACGAATATAACCAGATTTCCTATTCAACCAAAAGCAGTTAGTAGTCGCCATTGAAGATTCATATTTTTTACACTATTGAATGGTTAATATTAACTATGTGGTCTGTTGCAATTGTTCTAACACCTATTTGAATATTGCACAAGACATTTTAAATACCTGTTGCAATACTTCCCAAATCAGCAAGGTAATTAAAATAATTGTAAATAAACAATAAAAAACTTCATATTAGTTTACAAGATAGGAATTTATTGGTTATGACTTAGCTAGATTTTATAGCCGCCGGATACGTTGCCAAAGAATATTAGCACTTTTTATATCCCCTTCATTTTCTTTTAGTAAAGCTAAATGGATTAAAGCTGCTAGATGATTCGGTTGCAGATAAATTGCTTTTTGGAAGGACTGTAAAGACTCTTGATGATTTCCCATTGCTTGCTGTAACTGACCAAGCAATACATAGCCTTCTACACGGACTTTATTTTGTTTAATATAGTCATTACATAGTTTAATTGCTTCTGGTATGTAACCTTGGTCTGCTAATAATTGAGCAGTTTCCAGTAAGTTAGCTGTGGTTTCTTTGGGTGATTTATTGACATTTAAACCAACAGAAGTTGGTGTTGAATTTTTATCAATTTTGGTTCGTGGTGAGTGGGTGAGAGGAGATTTTTTTTGACTATTATTGTGATTTTTATGGTGGTTTTTGGTTTGACTATTTGTGTATTCTTTAGCTTTGAATAAACTAGGAGAAATAGCAGATTTACGATAGGCAAATGCTAACAGATGACGTATAGGAGCAAAACGAGATTGCATTAATAAACCAGCTTCTGCGTGTCCGATAAATAATAAACCTGTGGGATTTAATAACCTTTCTAAAATTCTAATGGTGCGTTCCTTAGTTGTCATATCAAAGTAAATTAACAAGTTACGACAAAATACAATATCATAAGTTGGCATACCTATCCAAAAATCAGGTTTTGCTAGATTACCTTGGTGGAAATTTACCGTAGATTTTATTTGTTCATGGAGATGGTATCCGGTTTCATAACGTTGAAAATAGCGTTCCTGAAAGGAAAGAGGATTACCACGAAATGAATATTGATTGTAGATTCCTCTTTTAGCAGTTAGCAAACACTTTTTGCTAATATCAACTGCATCAATGGAAAAATTAGCAGGATTTAACCCTGCTTCCAATAGAGTTATAGCAATAGAATAAGGTTCTTCACCTGTGGAACAAGGTACACTCAAAACCCGCAATACACTATTTTTATGATTTGGCAACCATTCAGATATTACATATTGCTGCAAATATTTAAAAGATTCTCTATCCCGAAAAAACCAAGTTTCAGGAATAATTACATTGTCAATGAGTGCATTCCATTCTTGTGAAGATTCCTGGATTTTTTGTAAATAAATGTTTATATCTGTGATTTTGCATTCTGCCATGCGCTGCTTAATAGCTCTAGCGATCGCATCAGAACCAATTGAGTTAGGATCTAACCCAATTTTTTTTCTCAGTAAAGCTTCCCCTTGAGGATAAATCATTTTCCAAGCAGCGCACTAATTAGCACTAATTATTTTTATTAACTATGAATTTCTGCTACAAGATAAGCTTGCTGCACCTCTGATAATAAATACTCAACGTGAAGGCATTGAATAAGTCCTTGTTCATCTACTATCATTTTACCCAAGTAAGGCGGTTTATCTATTTGAAGATCCACATCCACAAAATCAACATCCGATTTTTGCAATGTTTCTATAACTCTTTGTGCCATCAAACCCATAATATGAGGTGCAGAATCCTCTGTTGCATCTCTATCCCAATGATTGATTAAAATAATGCGTGTACTCAAGTGTTCTTTGCAACTTTGATTACTCATCAACTGACAAAGATCAATTACGGGAATAATCCGCCCTCGGTATTTAAAAACACCAGCAAAATACTCAGGTGTATGGGGCAGCTTAGTGAGGTTAACAAGGGGTATAACTTCTACAATATGTTGACTAGCTATGGCGTAGCGTTGATTATTGACTTGGAAAAGTAGCATTAACATTAATTTATTTTAGTTGTTAGTTGTTAATTGTGAGGAAGACAAATATTTTCCTTTTACTTCCTAATATCTTTTATGATGCTGATGATTAGAGCATAATTAATAATTACAGGATATTGCAGATCAATCAAGTAAAAATTTTGATCAAAAAGCCTTGCACCAAAAGGGTTTTACTGCTGACCGCTGACCAATGAAAGCTGCTGTAAATAAAATACTCAACTTCTGTGAAAAGTCGAGTATTTGGATATTGCTACTAATTGTTTTGTAAATATTCAATGGCAGCATCTAATTTTGATGGGTATGCTTCCGCAAACCTTTCAAACCAAAGTCCTTCAGATGAGAAGGGATCTAATTTAGATAACCATGCTTGAGCTTGCTTCTGCAAATTCTCAAGTTGTTGAGCTTTAAGTTGTGCTTGACGAATTTTTTCCTGTTCTAATTCTTGCTGTTTTCTCAATTCTTCAGCCGCATCTTGTTCAGCAAAATCAGCTTTGACATCTGCTAATAAGTTATCTATTAAAGCATCGGACTTAGAAGCAGAATTCATCAAGGGTTTGGCTGTAGTTACTGTTGGCTTTTGTGGCTGCTGTGGTTGAGGTTTTTCCCCTTTGTATTCAGCCTGAATTTCCGCTAATAACTTATCAATGGAGTCCATTGTAAACACTCCTCATTATGAGTTTAGCTAGTGAGTTTAGCTAGTCAGTGATGGCATTAAGTAGCACTTCTGATAAACTCATATCTTCCATATCTTCCATTGTTACTGTATCACAAATATCAAATTTTGCCCCAGCACTTTGCAGTTCATCATCTAAAACTTTCAAAAAGCGAGTAGCTTGGGCATCAGTACCAACTTGAATGAAGGAAATTGCTAATTCTTCATCTCGATCAAGTCGGCGCGATGCTTCGATAATAACTTTCATTACTGCCTTACGATCATCAGGTTCACCATCAGTTACAACTAAAATTGTCTCGCCATTTTCTTTAGTTTGTCCGCTAGATTTACGCTGAAAATAATCATCGGTGGCGTGTTTCAATACACCGGCTAAATCAGTTGTCCCGGCTGGATCATTTTCCCGAAAAATTTGCGCTACTTTACTAGATGTGACATTTTCGTAACGTTTAAACCTACCAGAAAATAAATAAACCGTTATCCCATCTGGATCTAATTGTTCGCATTTACTAGCCAAGGCAAAAGTAGATTCTTGTGCTGCTACCCATCTGGTTCGTCCACCTTTTTGATCTGGGGTGGCCATGCTACCGCTTTTGTCTATAATTAAAGTGTAATCACGATTGTCTAACATTTTTCCATTCTCCATTTATCATTAGTCAATTCAGCCAGCTTGAGATACTAAATATTTAGTCATCTATGGCATTGATTAAAACATCAGTTAGGCTCATTTCTTCTAAATCTTCTAAGGTGATGGTATCGCAAATATCAAATTTTGCCCCAACAGTTGTTAATTTATCATCTATAGCTTTGAGAAATTTTGTGGCTTGAGAATTTGCACCTACTTGAATCATGGAAATTCCTAATTCTTTCTGTTGTTCCATTTTGTGAGTAGCTTTGATGATGATCTCAAATATTGCTTGTCGATCGCCTGGTATCCCATCAGTAATAATTAAGATTATTTCCCCGTTAGGCTTGGTTTTACCAGTTGCTTTACGTTGAAAGTAGTTATTAAGGGCATCTTGAAGTACACCTACTAAATTAGTTGTATCCGCAGGTTGATTTTCTGCAAAAATTTGGGCTATTTTCTCAGAAGTAACATGATC
The DNA here is from genome assembly GCF_014299995.1 of Sphaerospermopsis sp. LEGE 00249. Classification (NCBI taxonomy): domain Bacteria; kingdom Bacillati; phylum Cyanobacteriota; class Cyanophyceae; order Nostocales; family Aphanizomenonaceae; genus Sphaerospermopsis; species Sphaerospermopsis sp. LEGE 00249. The sequence goes on from NZ_JACJUZ010000049.1 coordinate 26,124, forward strand.
AAAGCGTTGAAATTTGTGAGAAAATAAATAAATAGTTATACCATCTGGATCAAATTGTTCACACTTACGAGCTAGAGCCAAAGTAGATTCTTGTAAGGCTAACCATTTGGTTTTTCCACTTGTTCCCAAGGGCTTACCCATACTGGCACTGCTATCAATAAGTAGTGTGTAATCGCGATTTTCTAACATTTATCATTCTCCATTGATCAGTCATTAAAGTAGCTATTAAAGTTGAGTTGATGGTTTTGAGTCAGGAGTCAGGAGTTTTTTATTTTGGATTTTGGATTTTGGATTTTGGATTTTGGATTGTTTTTGTCAACTCCAATCTAAAATCTAAAATCTAAAATTTTTCTCCCTATTCCCTATTCCCTAGCTTCACGACAAGACTTTTTCACTAAACCCTAATTAGTCAGTGATGGCATTCATCAACACATCTGCCAAACTCATTTCTTCTAAGTCATCTAAAGTCACGGTGTCACAAATATCAAATTTAGCGCCTACACCTTGCAACTGATCATCTAGTGCTTTGAGAAATTTTGTCGCTTGAGCATCTGAGCCGACTTGAATCATGGAAATTCCTAATTCTTCATCTCGCTCCATTTGCCTAGTGGCGCTAATGATGACTTCAAATACGGCTTTGCGATCATCAGGTTCACCATCAGTTACCACTAAAATTGTTTCTCCGTTGGGTTTAGTTTGCCCTGAAGCTTTACGCTGAAAATAATTATTGAGGGCATCTTGTAATACACCTGCTAAGTTGGTTGTACCCGCAGGGTCATTTTCTTGAAATATTTGAGCAACTTTGGCGGAAGTGACATTTTCGTAACGTTTAAATCGCCCAGAAAAGACATAAACTGTAATCCCATCAGGGTCAAATTGTTCTGCTTTTCTAGCTAAAGCGAGGGTAGACTCTTGGGCAATCTCCCATCTACTTCTACCACCAACTTGGTCAGGAGTTGACATACTGCCACTTTTATCAACGATTAGGGTATAGTCGCGATCGCTCATCATAAATACCTCTAATGATTTTTCGGTTTCTATTTTAACTCTTAGGTCAGACGATGATATCTAGATGTAGAGGTATTGTAATAATCATTTAAACTATTCTCATCTATAAACAACCGTTTTCTGCGGTAAAATCCCTAAATAAGTCAATATTGCAGCATGGGTAAATGTCGAGCTTTCAAGTTAATTCACTCAGATCAGGAGAAAAACTATGACTATTACCAATGTCACAGAAGCAACATTCAAACAGGAAGTGTTGGATAGTGAGACTCCGGTTTTAGTGGATTTTTGGGCCCCTTGGTGTGGACCTTGTAGAATGTTGTCTCCTGTTGTTGAAGAAGTAGCCGCTGAATATGAAGGACAGGTGAAAGTGGTGAAAGTGAACACAGATCAAAATCCCACAGTTGCTAGTCATTATGGTATTCGTAGCATCCCCACTATCATGGTATTTAAGGGGGGTAGGCAAGTTGATACAGTGGTCGGTGCAGTTCCTAAAACTACTTTAACTAAAACTCTAGCACAGTATATTCCTATGTAGTCATTACCTGTGATCAGTTATAGCAGGAGTCAGGAGAATGGCTAACTCCATGCTTACTTCGACACCGCCCTTCGACACCGCCCTTCGACACCGCCCTTCGACACCGCTCAGGACAGGCTCAGGACAGGCTCAGGACAAGTCGCTATCAAGAAGTCAGGAACAGGTAAAAGATGTGATTAGGACTAAAGATGATGCCAAGATTGCGATCGCTGTCTTGGTAAATATAGGTTATGCGTAAGTATTCAGCTATAGGAATCTTGCATACCCAGATCCCCGACTTCTTTAAGAAATTGGGGATCTTTTTGAAAGTAAAGTCATGTTTGATCATTGTTTCTGGACAGACAATACCCAATACCTCCAGATTCGATTTAATCATATCTGTAATAATTACACAATTGAGTGGTACAACTGATAACCACGAGATTAAATATCTAATTGCGGCATAGCGAGCGATAATAAGGTTAAAAAAAATCGGTAATAGGAAATTTTCAAAATATGAGCGGTAAATTAATTGTATTTGAAGGTGTGGAAGGTTCTGGTAAAACTACTCAGATGCAACTGTGTAGTCAGTGGCTAGAAACTCTAAGTGTATTAGTTATTCTGACTCGTGAACCAGGGGGAACAAAGTTAGGGAAACATTTACGACAGCTATTGCTGGAAAAATCAGAGGATAAACCTGTGGGTGAGGTTACGGAATTATTATTATACGCTGCTGATCGGGCGCAACACATCGAGCAGGAAATTAAGCCAAATTTAGCAGCAGGAAAATATATTTTATGCGATCGCTATACTGACTCTACTATTGCCTACCAAGGTTATGGTAGGGGTTTAAGTATGAGTTTAATTAATCAATTAAATTATATTGCTACAGGTGGTTTACAAAGTGATGTAACTATCTGGTTAGATGTGGATGTGGAATTAGGACTTTTTCGTAAACGTGGTCAAAGTAAATTAGATAGAATTGAACAGGAAACAATAGATTTTCATCGTCGTGTACAGCAAGGATATACTGAATTAGCTACTAATTATCCTTCTCGAATTTTTCGAGTTGATGGTAGTTTAAATCAAGAATTGGTGCATGAAAATATCAAGGAAATTTTAATTCGTAATTCTGTGATATCCGAAACTCCCTGAAAATAATTAGTGAAGATTTTTTGTATCGAACCTCAGAGACACACAAGACGCAGAGGAATTAGATTTTTTCTGGGTTTTATGATCATTGCTTTTGATTATTATTAATTAATGATTTTTTATTTCTCTGTTATCCTGACTCTTCTACGGGCGTTCGCGAAGCGTACTGGAAGCATCAGCATTCGGACAACCAATTATCAATTTTTGTCCCAGGTTATTTTCCTGTAAGGGCGAAGCATTCGGCCGAACAATTATCAATTTTTATCACAGGCTATTTTCCGAATGCTTCGCCCCTACTTCGCCCCTACTTCGCCCCTACTTCGCCTCTACGACTCCTGACTCATGACTCCTTATAAATAATGTTTGAAGAACTAATTGGACAACAACAAGCAATAGATTTATTAACATCTTCTGTTAAACAAAACAGAGTCGCACCAGCTTATTTATTTGTTGGTGCTGATGGTGTGGGTAGAAGTTTAGCCGCTAAATGTTTTATTGAATTATTATTTTCTAGTTCTGTAAAACCTGAACAATTATCTATTTTAAAAAATCGTATTCGTCAAGGAAACCACCCCGCTTTATTTTGGGTAGAACCAACTTATCAATATCAAGGACAAAGGTTAACAGCAGCAGAAGCAGCAGAAAAAGGAGTAAAACGCAAAGCACCTCCAGTTATTCGTTTAGAACAAATTAGAGAAATTACCCAATTTTTATCCCGTCCACCTTTGGAAGCGCCCAGAAATGTGGTAGTTTTAGAACAAGCAGAAACAATGGCTGAATCTGCTGCTAATGCTTTACTGAAAACTTTAGAAGAACCAGGACAAGCGACTTTAATTTTAATCGCTCCTTCTCCTGATGCAATTTTACCAACTTTGGTTTCTCGCTGTCAAAAAATCCCTTTTTATAGATTAGATAATGCTGCTGTTGCTCAAGTTTTAACACAAACAGGACATGGGGGGATTTTACAACATCCAGAAATTTTAAGTATAGCTGCTGGTAGTCCAGGAAGTGCAATTTTAGCTTACCAACAACTACAAACAATTAATAGTGAATTACTCCAAGAAGTAAAAAAAACACCTAAATCTTATCGTCATGCGTTAGAACTAGCGAAGAAAATTGATAAAGAATTAGACACAGAAGCACAATTATGGTTAATAGATTATCTGCAACAATTTTACTGGCAACAAATACATAAACCTGGCATTATTGAACAATTAGAAAAAACTCGCAAGAATTTATTATCCTATGCCCAACCCCGGTTAGTTTGGGAATGTACATTTTTAGCAATATTGCAAATTCGGTAATGAGTAATATCTAATTTAGAATAATTCTTAATTACAGCCAATTAACCATACAGACAGTTTGTTGACATACCATAAATTACATAAAATTCTGTTATTAAAAAAACAAAGTAATAATTATTAAATGTACACTACTAGACATCAAAATCTTTTCTTTGTATTTCATAATATCTACAGAAAGCAAGGATATTCAGATTATCATATTCCCCTTCTTGCTCTCTACCTTTGCTCTCTACTCATTCTAAAAGTTTAACTTTTAGTTTTTTTTGACAATTAATAAAAATTTACGTAACCTAAACCAATAGGTCTAGAGTATCGAACTTGTAGGGGCGAAGCATTCGGATGATAACCTATCGCTGAAACCAGTTCATATTCCGTCCGAATGCTTCGCCCTTACGATTAATGAATCGGTGTTCTAGTAAATCAAAGCCTGAACAGCAACTTAACAGCAATTGAATTTAGCTACATCAAAAATTGCTGTTACAGACTGTTTTTATGAGTATATGAATTGACTTCACATCCTTTGCTAAAAATTGCTGACAAATTAGCTGTTAATCAATACAAAAATGACACCATATTAACAGAATAATATCACAGAAATATTCTAAAAAATATGAGTAGTCGTGATTAATAGTAGTAACTTTGATGAATTATTGAAGTTTGTCCAAGGAGTAATCAATAAATCTAGGAGAAGTTGATGATTGAGTATTTAACGTCGTTGAACGACCACAATTTACCATATCCAGATCCACTGCATCCCATCGTGGTTCACTTTGTAATTGCCATGATCTTATTTGCAGTTTTCTGTGATTTAATTGGCTTTTTAACTGGCAAAACTCGGTTTTATGAAGTGGGTTGGTGGAATTTATTTGTAGCTACCGTATCCATATTTATAGCCATTATTTTTGGACAGTATGAAGCAGGTTTAGCCAAACCTTACAACATCGTCAAATCAGTATTAAATTACCATACCTTAATCGGTTGGTCACTATCAGGAATTTTAGCAGCCATCACAGCTTGGCGTTATGTACTTCGCAGTCGTGATCCCCAAAGATTGCCAATTCATTATTTAGCAGTTTGTTTACTTTTAACCATACTTGTTGGTTTTCAAGTATATCTTGGTGATGAATTAGTGTGGGTTTATGGAATACATACAGTACCCGTTGTGGAAGCCGTAAAGGATGGAATATTACCATGAATTCAGAATTAATTGATCAAGTCAGCGCCCAAATGGGAGCAAACGGACTACCTTACACAATTCCTATTCATCCTAACCTAGTTCACCTCACATTAGGATTGTTCATTATTGGGGTAATTTTTGATTTAGTTGCTGTACTTTTCCCCATAGAACAATGGTTATTTAAATCATTGGGTTTAGCTGTAGAACGCGCCCAATTATTTGAAGTTGGTTGGTACAACATGGTAGCGGCTTCTGTGATCACATTTTTCACAGTTGCTGCTGGTTTTTATGAAATGTTGTTAGCAACTCCCCCAGTACACTTAAAAAGTTCCTGGGGTTTGCAAGCAATGTCCACGATGATGTGGCATGGTGTGGGCGGTGTTTTTCTCTTAGCTTTAATGGTAGGAATGACATTTTGGCGGGGATGGCAACGTTACATTACTTGCAAAGACTCCGATATGCAAGTGCGTTGGAGTTATATTTTTGCCGGAGTTTTCATCATGGCCTTAATGTATCTTCACGGCACATTAGGAGCGCAGTTAGCAGCCGAATTTGGTGTACATAACACTGCGGATAACTTGTTAAGAATGGGACAAGACATTAATCAGGTACTAGGTAATTAATTCGTAATTTGTAATTTGTAATTCGTAATTTTCAGATGCCAATTAATTACCAATTACCAATTACTAATTACCAATTACCAATCACCAATTACCAATTACCAATTACCAACAAATGACCATGAACACTCGGTTGATTTTAAATCTTTTCCTAGTGATGGCGGGGGGTTTTGTCATCACAATTGCCAGTATTTTTATCGGTAAACAAGCCTATTCTTGGCTTCCCCCCCAAGCTGCGGCTGAATCACATTTGATTGATGATTTGTTTAGCTTTTTAGTGACAATTGGGGCTTTTATTTTCTTAGGTGTCACTGCCGCTATTTTGTATTCTGTTCTTTTTCATCGTGCCAAAAGTTATGACTTTAGTGATGGTCCACATATTGAAGGAAATATCACTTTAGAAGTTGTCTGGACTGCTATTCCCATCATGTTGGTATTGTGGATAGCAAGTTACAGTTATGAAGTGTATGAAAACATGGGGATTCAAGGACCTTCCCAATTATTACATTTACATAACCCCTTACCTGTGCAAATTGCCCATGCAGAAGTGCAAGAAACACCAGGAGAAACTGTTAGCGAACCCTTAGAAAAAATTGACGTAATTGCTAAACAATGGGCGTGGGTGTTCAGTTATCCTGAACAGGGAATTACAAGTACAGAATTACATTTACCAAGCGATCGCCGTGTACGTTTAGCCCTACAATCAGAAGACGTACTCCACGGTTTGTATATTCCCGCATTTCGCGTTAAACAAGACATCGTTCCCGGTAAAACCATCGACTTTGAATTTACCCCCATTCGCCCCGGTAAATATAGCCTCACCGACTCCCAATATAGCGGTACATACTTTGCCACCATGCAAGCAAACGTGATAGTAGAAAACCCAGAAGAATATCACGATTGGTTGAAAAAAGCCGCCAGTCATAATCCCACAGTTGCACCAAACCAAGCCGCTACCGAATACGCCCAAAATCACAATCAAAATGTACAAAACGGTTGGGAAACTGTTAAACCTGCTGCACCTCCAGTAGTTAATTTTGCAGGTTAATTAATTCTTTCTTCCTTTGCGCCTTTGCTTCTTTCTTCACTTTGCGCGAAACCTTCTTTTTGTCTGAATCAGGATGTCCAGGATTTAAGGATTAACAGGATTGTGATGAAATCCAAAATCCAAAATCTAAAATCTAAAATCTAAAATCTAAAATCCAAAATCCCATGACAAACATATCACTTAATCTTGGTGGTGAATCACATCATCACTCAACGCCAACTCACTGGAAAACCTATTTCACTTTCAGCACAGACCACAAAGTAATCGGTATTCAATACCTTGTTACTTCTTTTATTTTCTTCCTTGTCGGTGGCATTTTTGCGATGATTTTACGGGGCGAACTTGTCACCCCTGAATCTGATTTAATTGATCGTACAGTTTATAACGGAATGTTCACAATGCACGGGACAGTAATGCTGTTTCTGTGGACATTTCCCTCTCTTGTTGGTTTAGCAAACTATCTCGTACCCATCATGATCGGGGCGCGAGATATGGCATTTCCTCGCCTCAATGCTGCCGCTTTTTGGATGGTCCCAGTAGTGGGAATTTTACTCATGTCCAGCTTTTTTGTCCCTGGTGGACCAGCCCAAGCTGGTTGGTGGGCTTATCCTCCCGTGAGTTTACAAAACCCCACAGGACATTTAATAAATGGTCAAGTTCTCTGGTTATTAGCGGTAGCTGTTTCCGGTGTTTCTTCTATTATGGGCGCGGTGAATTTTGTCACCACCATTGTGAAAATGCGTGCGCCAGGAATGGGCTTTTTTAAAATGCCCTTGTTTGTCTGGGCAGTATTTAGCGCCCAAATTATTCAATTATTTGGACTTCCTGCTTTAACTGCTGGTGCGGTAATGTTGCTGTTTGACTTAACAATGGGAACAGCATTTTTTGACCCCAGCAAAGGTGGAAACCCGGTAATGTTTCAACATTATTTCTGGTTTTATTCCCACCCTGCGGTTTATGTAATTATTCTGCCAATCTTCGGAATTTTCTCAGAAATTTTCCCTGTTTATTCCCGTAAACCATTATTTGGTTATAAAGTAGTTGCCATTTCTTCGATGTTAATTGCTGTGGTCAGTGCCATTGTGTGGGTACACCATATGTATGTGAGTGGAACACCTGGTTGGATGCGGTTACTATTCATGGTTACGACCATGTTTGTATCTGTTCCCACAGGAATTAAAGTATTTGCTTGGGTGGCGACAATTTGGGGTGGAAAAATCAAATTAAATACACCAATGTTATTTGCATTAGGTGGTTTAATTATGTTCGTTTTTGCTGGAATTACAGGAATTATGCTTTCCTCTGTACCAGTAGACGTTCACGTTAATAACACCTATTTTGTAGTTGGACATTTCCATTATGTTCTCTACGGAACAGTAACAATGGGAATGTATGCAGCCCTCTATCATTGGTTTCCCAAAATGACCGGCAGAATGTATAACGAAGGTTGGGGAAAAATACATTTTTGGTTAGCATTTATCGGTACAAACTTAAACTTTTTACCCATGCACCCATTAGGTTTGCAAGGGATGTTACGCCGAGTTGCTTCCTACGCACCAGAATATACATTTTGGAATGTTCTCGCTAGTTTAGGCGCATTCCTATTAGGAATGTCCACCTTACCCTTCATTTTCAACATCTTAGTTTCTTGGTTACAAGGTGAAAAAGCACCTGACAACCCTTGGCGGGCAATTGGTTTAGAATGGCTCATTTCTTCACCTCCATCTGTAGAGAACTTTGAAGAAATTCCCATCATTATTAGTGAACCCTACGGTTACGGAAAATCAGAACCATTAACAGCCAACCTAGAACCCCAAACCATAAAAACAGCCGAATAAAAACAATACAGTTCAGTTAAGTTAAGTATTAAACAATTTTTTCTCTTACCTCTGCGTTCTCTGCGCCTCTGCGTGAGATAAAAAAATCAAACTTAACTGAACAGTATTGCCAAAACAAAAGGAGAACATTACCAATGGATAGTTCAATCAAAACGCCACAAATACATCATGCAGCCCATGAACATGGACACGACGAAGAAGGCAGTAAAATGTTTGGTTTTATTGTCTTTCTTCTATCAGAAAGTGTCATCTTTTTAAGTTTCTTTGCTGGTTATATCATCTACAAAACTACAAACCCTAATTGGCTTCCTGCTGGTGTTGAAGGATTAGAAATAGTCGCCCCAACAATTAACACTATTATCCTAGTTTCTAGCAGCTTTGTAATTTACTTTGCTGAGAGATGTTTACAACAACATAACCTAGCAGGATTTCGCATCTATTTGTTAGCTACAATGGCAATGGGTAGCTACTTTTTATATGGTCAATATGTGGAATGGAGTCAATTAGAATTTGGCTTTACTTCCGGTACTTATGGCGGGATGTTTTACCTATTAACTGGGTTTCACGGTTTGCACGTTTTCACCGGGATTTTGTTACAGTCTATGATTTTGATTCGTTCTTTTATTCCCGGTAACTACGATAATGGTCACTTTGGTGTTAATTCAACTTCGTTGTTTTGGCACTTTGTTGATGTTATCTGGATTATTTTGTTTATCCTTATTTACGTTTGGCAGTAGGGATTTTAAGACGCATAAAGCAATAAATTTTGTAGGGGTTTAGCAATACTAAACCCCTACCCATATATTTGTATCATGATTCCGAAATCATCTATTTGGGAAAATAGCGATAAATATTTTTCCGATGTAAAACTCTTTCAAAAATTAATATTTCACCATCAAAAATAACACCCAGACGATAATCACCTATACGAATCCGATAAGCATTATCATATCCGTGAAGTCTTTTAATATTTGTGATTTCTTCAAAACTCGATATTTCGATTATTTCTTCAAAAGCAAACTTCTTGATAGACTCATAGTAAGGTGTACTTTTTAGTGCTTTTAAATCTTTAATAAAACTGGGTAGATACTGGATATTCACTCTTATTCCAATTCCGCTAAAGCTTCATCTAAATTTAATGGTGTCTCATTTTCTACTTCTTTCATAGCTAGAATCAGTCCTTCATCTTCGAGTGCTTCTAGCAACCGTAGATATTCCTGAAAATCCATGACTACTTTTCTGATATTACCTTGAATATCAGTAATCAATTCTTGGGCAAATGGATATTTATCAGCTTGCATTTTAGTGATATAGGATTACTATCTACATTTAATTTAGCATATTTATATCAGGCTATGCTTAATGTCTTCTTACTTTTGTTCTTAAAAAGTATGAGTATAACCTTTTTAAAAGACTAAGTTTAAATATCTTTTTGTGAGCAATTTTATTTTCTCCCCTGCCTCTTTCTTTAAACAGATTAATACAAAGTTGACCACGCTTGATCAACTAACATACTCAACTAGCGTCGTTGTTGTCCATTTAACAGCGGATCGTCTTCTAAAACCTTCGCAGTTAAATATTACAAAGATTGACCTTTATCGCGTCCAAGCTTGACTACTCCGGCAATAACCGCAGCTACCAGTTCTTCATCAACTGGTTGTTGTCTGAGTCCCTGCTATCCAGGACGTTTAAGTTTTTCCTCATAGCATCAAAATTTAACCTCAAGGGTTTTCAGCCTTTTTTATTATAAATTTAGATAAGTTTTACATAAGTTCCAAAATGAATCATAAATTTAACAAACTATTAAAATTTCTTCATTAAATATTCAAACAATTGATAGGGCGGAGTTTAACGTACTTAATGTACTTATTGCCTGAGTCAAATCTTTGTGAGTAGATAGACAGGAGATATCAGCAGAAAATGAAAGAAATTCTTTACTTGGAAGTTCCTACTACCGATAGTGGTGCTGTCCGTGACTGGCTACAAACCGACTTTGTGCCGGGAAATGGAGAAAAATTATTGACCCCAGATGGTCTGCGTCTGCGAAACCCGGTTGCATCTGTCAAAGGACCTTTAGCAACCGAACTTTCTATATTTGTGTGGTCTGTACAACGCACCACTTACCTCAAAGTGTTTCGTTGGGGAGACAAACCCTTCACTAACGAAGGTTCAATATTGCAACGTCTGACTACAGGTATTAGAAGCTGTTTTCCCCATCAATACCCCGAACCACCAAAGATTGACCCTCAAAAGTCGATTTTTGCAGAGCTAGAACCCTATTATCCCCTAACTGTCAAGTATTTTCAGAAAATGCCTCATGGGGAATATGATCTTAAACGTGCTTACTGGTGGGAGCAACGTTGGCGAGAAGGTGTCAAAAATCCTCAGCAACCCCGTCAGGTGGTGTTTTATGCAGAAAACCAGCAACAAACAGCAGAAAACACTTATGACCTCATTTATATTGGTGGCGCTTTGGGTGTGATTCATGCCGCAGTCATGGCAAAATTAGGCTATAAAGTCCTATTGGTGGAAAGATTATCCTTTGGACGCATGAACCGAGAATGGAATATTTCTCGTGATGAAATTCAAACTTTGGTCAATCTCGGTTTATTAACAAATGCAGAATTAGAAACCATTATTGCCAGGGAGTATAAAGACGGCTTTAATAAATTCTTTGATGCTAATAATCCGCCTCACTTAAAAGCACCAGTTCTACACACGCCAACTGTTTTAAATATTGCTTTAGATTCAGATAAATTATTGCAATTATGTGGTGAAAAACTTAAAGCCGCTGGTGGTGATATTTGGGAGCAAACAGAATTTATCCGGGCAGATATCAGAAAAACACAAGTTACTGTTACTGTCAAGGGTGTAAATACGGTAATTGAACAGCAGGTAAATGGTAGATTATTAGTAGATGCAATGGGTACAGCTTCCCCTATTGCTTGGCAATTAAACGGGGGTAGAGCCTTTGATAGTGTATGTCCCACCGTGGGAGCAGTGATTGATAAAGGATTTGCCCCTGGTGTCTGGGATTACCATTATGGTGATGTTCTTTACAGTCACGGAGATATTTCTAGAGGCAGACAATTGATTTGGGAATTATTTCCTGCTGCGGGGGAAGAACTGACAATTTATTTATTTCATTATCATGAAGTGAATAGAAAAAATCCTGGTTCGTTGTTAGAGATGTATGAGGACTTTTTCACTATTTTGCCAGAATATCGCCGTTGTGACATGGATAAGCTAGTGTGGAAAAAACCTACATTTGGCTATATTCCAGGGCATTTTAGTGTTAGTGATAGCGATCGCACCATAGCCTTTGATAGATTAATCGCCATTGGTGATGCTGCTTCCCTGCAATCTCCCCTAGTATTTACTGGTTTTGGTTCTCTCGTTCGTAACCTAGAACGTTTAACCACACTCTTAAACACCGCCCTCAAACACGACTTATTAAGTTTCCGTCACCTCAATAAAATTCGTGCTTACCAAAGTAACGTTTCCGTCACCTGGCTATTTTCCAAAGGAATGATGGTTCCCACAGGGAAATTTATCCCACCTCAACGGGTTAATGCCATGCTCAATACCTTCTTTGGTTTATTAGCAGACGAACCCCCAGAAGTAGCAGATAATTTCATTAAAGACCGCTGCGACTGGTTCACATTTAACCGTTTAGCATTAAAAGCAGCTACAAAAAATCCCGCCTTATTAATATGGATTTGGGAACTAGCAGGGTTGAGAGACTTAGTTCGGTGGTTAGGTAATTACCTCAACTTTGGTGTTTATGCCTTCATCAGTGCTTTACTAAGTACATGGTTTCCCAAATTCCTGAAGTGGAGTCAAGGCTGGCTAGAAACCCGCTTTCCAGGATTGTGGTTAAACCTATTAGTGACCAACTACGCCATTTCTACAGGTAAACCACGATTACGGGATCAAGTAGTTACCGTTAAGTCAAAAGCAGTAACCCAAACAAGTCATTAATTAAGTAGTCATTAGTCCTTGGATTATTGACCTTTCGACTTGGGGCGGAAATTTGGTAGTTCCACCGATGCTAAAGATTTCCGTCCCTTGGGTGGACGCTGGGGATAAATCAAAGGTGAAGGTGATTTATGATCAAGGTGATATTCACCTAAAGTTTCTGATCTGAAATGCTCTTTTGGCAATTCTGACCAATAATCATTATTTTCGGGAATATTGGCAATATTTTGCTCTTTTTCGGGAGTATAGGCATTTATTAGTGATTCATTGCTGGATGAAAGTGTAAACTCTGGAACATGACTTTCCGTTACTAAAGACTGTTCTATGATTGTTTCCAGTGGCTCATTTTTTTCCAGATTTGATGCTAAGGTATCCCAAATTAGCCCATCATCTGGATGACTCTCTGTATCATTGACTGTTGGTGAAGTTGAGGGTGCAGACTGAGAAGCAAAAAACATTTCGATCAGACTTTCCAACTGGCGATCTAAATTTGATCCCCCAGGAGAAGAAACATCTGCAACTTCAGCAGTAGATTCACTATCCTCTAATTGGGGACTTGACTGTATTGGGATTTCTATATCATCCACATCATCCACATCTGAAGATTTTTCAGCAGGTTCAGAAATGGAGGTAGAGTAATTTTGTTGATCTTGTTGATCAGCGCATGGAGTTGAAGGTTCTAGCCAGGAATTATCTAAATGTTGACGTAGAGTGCTACAAGTATCATGGGTAGCATCGGTTTCCGCAGACCAAGGTTTAATAGGTTGTGCATTGGGAAACAAAGACCTGGCTTTTCTAGAAAATCTGCTATGTCCACCAGTGAGATCATGGGGATGATAGACAGTATCCTCTAGGGTGTCATAGTTGGTGTCATAGTTGGTGTCATAGTTGGGGACAGGGGTATCTAGACATTTTTCCAGTGCTGCTTTAAATTGCAAAGTTTGACGTTGTTGGCGTATTAGTCGAGTACGTAATTCCCGACAAGTATTTTCTGAGTGCAATAGTTGGTGAGATTGTTCACTATAGTTAGTTTGTAGCAGTGTACATTCCCTTTCCAGTTGGGCTACTCGTTGCTGACTCAGTTGTAACTGTGCCTTATGGGTTTCAATGAACATTTCCTGACTTTGAACAGTTTGTACAGCCGTTTCTAATTGCTGGAAAAGAGACTGAATTTGCTCTTGAGCCGTTGCTAGTTCCTGAGTTTGTTGATTCAACATTGAGTCAGTGACACTAGAGCGTTTTTTTTGCCACTGCAAAATCTTTTCTGCCTCAGCTAATTCTTGTTTTAGCTGCTTTACTTGAGCATACAAATCACCGTTAGCTGTTTGTAACTCTTCATTCAGCGTCAGCAACTTCTGAAACTCTGAATCTACCAGGGCTTGTTTTTCACTGTCAGGTTCTGCAATCCAATCTTTTTGGGTATTATGATCTTGTAAATTGTCTGTAACTGTAGATTCAGACTGCTGTATATTTAGCCCGTCGTCAACATCATCTGCTGGGTTCAGGAGTGGTAAATTAGTCACGGCTGTATTTTCATCATGCAGAACTGAGTAAAAGGGACAACTCGCCTGCTCTGATTTCGGCGAATTTGCAAAATTTCGGGGTTCAATCACAGTGCCATTGTTTGAGGTGTCACCTATATTCATCACTCTTGACCCACCTGCTTAAAAATATTCAGCAACGCTCATAGCAGCATTACTGATCAAATATGTTTGATTCTGAGGTAATCAGGATTGCCTCTAGAAGCCAAGTTTAACTGCTATGTAAATCTTAGACAAGTCTAGATTGCTATGGTGTACTATTTTTGCTTCCCAGGGGTAGAGGGTGTGAACCTACTTGACGTTTATTAAAAGTTATATCAAGTTGCTAAAAAATATTATTGAAACAAGAATCCCCGTCCTTTTAAGGCGGGGAGCGTCAACAAGCCGTCCCCATGCACTCAGCTACTGTAATTTGGTAGAGATTATCAGAGTTTAAAGTATTTTATTTGACAATTTTGATTAAGCACTGGGGACTGGGGACTGGGGACTGGGG
>NZ_JACJUZ010000050.1:0-40337 GCF_014299995.1 Sphaerospermopsis sp. LEGE 00249
GGACTGGGGACTGGGGACTGGGGACTGGGGACTGGGTAATCAATTTTATTTTTCCCAATCACCAATCACCAATCACCAATCACCCATTACCAATTACCACTATTGCACAGAAACTAACAGATTTTGATTAATTGTCATTTCTAAATCAGTGTTAGGTTCAATGGCAATTAAATCCACACTATTTCTACCAAAGAAAAGACCAATCAGCGCCCCAATACCAGCACCTCCGAGAACTTCTTCTGTAGCCACGGCGCGATCGCCTGTCACCGCAGATACTGCTGCTGCTGCTCCTGCTCCCAATATAGTATTTCTGATAATTGAACTGGTGCTAGTGCCTTTCCTCACAGTTTCCACTTTGGTAATCACATCAGAACTAGCACTCACATTATATTCTTGCCCTGTGGTTAAAACTAATTTTTGTGCTACAAATTGAGAACCACCTTGAGCCGGTCTAAGTTCACCTATCACCTGACTCCCCGCAGGAATCACTACTCTACCATCTTGGGTAATTACACTTTGTGATGTAGTTAAAGTTAAAGGTGCAGTTTCATCTTTAGTCACCAGAATCTTTTCAGCCCGTTCATACTTGACAGGAATCACTGTTCCTTGGGGAATGGTAACAGTTGTAACTGGTGGTGGTGTGGTTTGCAGAGCTACAATATAAGGTGAGTTAATAGTTGCAGCCTGATTAGCACTCACTAAAGCTTGGTAAATGAAAGCCGCTACTTGCGCTCTGGTTGCAGTTACACCAGGATTGAGAAATCTCACATTAGGATAGTTAACTACAATACTTCTTTCAGTGGCCGCAGCAATGGGAGTACGAGCATAGCCGGAAATACTTGCAGAATCATTGAATAATCGTAGAGTGCTTTCCACATTACCAGTAGCAGCATATTCTAAACCATTAGCCAAAGAAACTAAAACTTGTTCACGGGGAATAGCTTGATTAGGTCTAAAAACATTGCCAGGATATCCTGATAAAAAACCAATAGAGTAAGCTTGTCTAATGGCGTTATATGCCCAAGAATTACTAGGCACATCATTAAAATTGATAGGTTGCCGTTGTGCAGACTTGCTAAAAGCTTTATTAATCATGGCTGCAAACTGCGCCCGTGTCACTGGTTCTTCTGGACGAAATGTACCATCAGGAAATCCTGCAATTACACCCCGTTGTGATAATTGTTGAATAAATTGTGATGCCCAATAATTAGATGAAACATCAGAAAAACCAGTTTGTGCTAAGGTTGGTGCAGATGTTATTAAAGGTGTTACACTGCCAACTGTGACACTCAAAGCCATGACTAAGGCTGTTTTTGATTGCAAGCGATTTAAAGTAAACATTGATTTTACTCCTGTAAAAATTATAAGAATGAACAAGGAACAGGTAACTTTTAACAGGGGATAGGAAAAACATTAACAGTCTTTTGCTATCTGACTTTGATAATCACTGTTTGTCCTAACCTACCTAGTAACTGCTTTATTTGTTTTTTTTGTTATCTACTCTGTTAACTACTTAGACAATTTTCACCTTAAACTGTTCCCAGTTGTTTCTTGAATTTGTAAATAGTTTTACTTTTAGGTTTACTGTCATTGATAGAAATACGAATTTAGTAACAGCAGTGAATTATGACTTTAGTCATCTACTTTAGTCATCTATTAAATATTGTTTTTAACATAAAATCAAGCGATCGCACACAATATTTGCAATGGCGATCGCTTTTTCAGCATCATAAAACTCACGACTGCAATTAAGTTAAGTCTAGTTACGAGATAGTACCAAATTAGACAAAAGTGTGATATCTAAATCCTCTTCCGGCTGCAAAACGAAAACATCAGCCTGTTTCTTCCGCAACAGCACACTTGCTAAAGCACCCGCAGCAGCACCACCAATAGGTTCTAAAGTTTCAATTTTCTTGTTACCTGTCAGTAGTGAAATCACAGTAGCAGCACCAGCACCGATGGCAGCATCAGTTAAAATCTGTCCAGTATCACTACCCTTAGAAATTCTTTGCGTTTGGGTAAGAGTTTTAGAATTAGCATTAATCTGCTGCCGTCTTCCACTGGCAAATACTAATTCTCTAGCTACAAAGCGTACACCTTTTTTATTGTTACTGTTAGGCAGGTTCACAGGTTGTAACTCCCCTACCACCTCAGTATTAGCCGGAATCAACACATTTCTGTTACTGTCGATAATATCATTAGCTATTCTCAGAGTCAGAGGTAATTTTTCTCCGGGATTCACTATTACCTTTTCTTTTTCATAAGTCACAGGCAAAGTGACATTTGCCGGAATCGTAATAGTTCGGGGTTGGTTAATATTGAATTGTCCCTGATTAAATTGTGCCTGAGCAGGAGCAAAGGTAAATAAAGGGGTGACAGCACCTGTAGTAATGGCTATTGTCATCAGTGCCGCAGTTCCAGACTGCCAACTCATAAGACTTCTCATATATGATATTTCCAATGATATGGATAGATTTGATGACGTGGGTTGACCCGGATAGTTTCTTCTATTATCAGTTATCCGTTAGCAGTTGACTGTGTTTTTCAGGGTGACACTCAGTTTCCCAGTTACCAAGAGGACAAAAAAGATGAGTAAGTACATTATTTTTAAAGCTGAGGATGCAAGCTCTCAACAGTGGGAACAAATGCTATTAGCTCACACAGGTGCTTGTACTGATATACTTGCAGAACATTACGATGGTTCCAAAAAACCAATTCCCCAACCAGGATACAGACTAAGAGATTTTCACACAGTTGAAAAATTTATTGATCCTCAATTTCCAGGTGCGAGTACCCATAGCAGGGTAGGTGATTGGGAAGTAACAAAAGTTGAAGAATATGTACCTAATTTACCTACAGGTGGTTTTGAATCAGTAGTGATTTGTTATTGTCACTACTCTCCTATGGTTACTCCACTAGAACCATTACCCAGACTTCAATTTGCACAAGAATTACAGCAAGTTTAGACAGCAAATATACAACTACTGATTCCCAAAACAAACAAAACAGCCCACAAAAATCAGCATGACAGATGAGATCAAACCCTGCCAATAATCTGTATTTTTGAGGATTACCCAAATGAGTGAAACAGCTACTCAAGTGCCTATAAATACTATTGTTCCTATGCTGAATGCAATTAGCGATCGCCAATGGGAGCAATTTAAAATGTTAGAAACTGATTTTGTACGTCAGTATGGTCTAGAAGTATGGGAAGAAGTGTTTAATTTCCGTCTCAAACCAGCATTAGATAAAGATTCAGACCGTTGGTTGTTGGTTCAAAAATGCAGCCAGGGTATTAAATCAGTAAAAACAGTGACTTAGTTGAGGCGATCACCTACCTACGGCTAGTTACCAAAGGTAAGTCCTATGGGTAATTTGGTAACAGGTGAGAAAATCCTAGTTTTAATCCTGTTCATCCTTTAATCCTGGAAATCCTGATTCTGACAATTTCCCAAACAAAAACCCGCCCTGGGGCGGGTTAAAATTTGTAGGTTTTATGAAACGTCTACTAAGCTACTAACTCAACTTAGAAGCTGAAGGTTGTACGCAAAGTACCTACATAAATTGTGTCGTTGTTATCGTTGTGTTCAGGATTGAAGATCACCAACAAACCAGGAGTAATCAAAATGTTGTCGGAAACCTTCATCTTATACAGACCTTCTAAATGGTAAGAAGTGCTGGCTTCTTTAGTAATACCACCACTACCACCAGTAACTTTAGGTGGTTGACCAAAGACTAAACCAAGAGTGTTACCTTCTCTACCAAAGTCTTTCAGACCTAATGTGGCTGCCCAGTACCAAATATCTGCACTTGCAGCAGGACCAGTGACAGTATTAGCAGTTGTGTAACCAGCCCAGCCGCCTAATGTAATTTTAGCACTGGGGTTAAAGGTAAACTGTAAACCGTAGTTGTTAGATTCAACAGGAACAGTAGAATTTCCATTTACTGTTGCACTACCTGTGTTACCCAATAAGTTCACCTCACCAGCAGTCTGATAAGATTGAGCATAGGTGAAACCTAGATTTAAGGCTTTATTTGGCTTGAATGCTAACTGACCAAAAATAGTGCTACTACCATCAAACAAACCTTCGCCAATAGCAGGATTAGCAGCCTGATTTCTACCTCTAGCAAAATAAGCTGCACTTAAAGTCAATGGTCCTTGAGGATTAACGTTAACAGTGATACCTGCACCATCACCAGCTAGGCGATAGATAGGGCTGAAACGTCCATAACGGGATAGCGCACCTGAACCACTGCTTCTGAAGTCAGGGTTGAAAACGTTCACGTTTTCATTCAACTCCCCACCAACAGCGTCAATCCTGACACGGATTTTTTCACCAAAGTTGAAAGCGTAGTTGAGTTTGTCAATTTCAACTGAGTTCCCAGTACCAGTACCAGTATTAGCTTCATAGCCTAAACGGGTCATTCTAGTCCCAGTCGAAGCAGATCCAGTTAAACTATCCAATGATTGAATATTTCCAGCCTGTAAACGGGTTTGCAACACATCAGTACCCATGAAGCTGCTTTCTAAACTCAACCGCACCCGGTTGGAGAAAGTTATGTTGCTGTCTAAATTAGGATTGTTATTGGGGTTGTTGTCTTGATCAGCTTGTTTATCCCCAAAAGCCTGAGACACACTGAAAATCGCTTCCCCTCTCAGCTTGGTAGTAGTAGAAAACTGATTAGCTTCTAACTCAGCAGTACGAGCTTCTAAAGCATCTACACGACCACGCAGAGTTGCTAGTTCAGCAGAAAACTCTTCTTGTAATCGTTGCAAGGTAGCTAAATCTTCCTTGCTTACCATGTCAGCGGTAGCTGTAGCAATCAATTCGTTAACTCGGTCTAAGCAAGCATTCAAACCTGCTGCAAATTCATACCGACTCAAAGCACGATTACCGCGGAAAGTACCATTAGGATAACCTGCAACACAACCGTAACGCTCAACTAATGACTGCAAAGATTGAAACGCCCAGTCAGTGGGTTGCACGTCGGAAAATTGAGAAACGGATGTTACTTGACCGATGCTATTAGCTTCTTGAGATAACTGTGCAACACTGGTTGCTTGTTGATTGACTTCGTTTGCTAAGGCACTGTTAGCAGACAGCAAGGTAGCTGCAATAACTGGACTAACTTTTAGAACATTCCAAAATAGTTTTGTCATGTTTTTACTCTCACTCACACCTAAGGAATTTTGATGATTATGATAAAATACCCGAAGTTTTCAGGGCATTTACACATAAAAATCTTTGTATTCACTATATATTATTTATGGTATCCAGCACAAGTCCCAAATTAATATTTTAAGTTAATTTTTGGAAGAAATACTGGTTAATTGGGTCTGTAAATTCAGCACAACACTGCGTCTATGACGTGATATTTTTCCTTCTTCCTCAAATTTCTGCAATAGTCGTGTAACTGTGACTCTCGTTGTGTTCAACACCTCTGATATCTCTTGATGTGTAAGATTTAAATCAATCAACTTACCCTGTTCTATATCCCGACCAAATTTTTCACTCAACCACACCAAAAATTTCCACAACTTTAGAGAAGTTGGCTTACGATGTAATATGCTTAAAAGTTCCTCTGTTTGCTGAATGTAGTGCAATAATGCCTTTATCTCTTCATGCCAGAGATGGGGCGGTATCAAAGTCGCTTCTACACTGGTCAAACACTCAATATGGTAGGGGTTGACTTTTGACAAAGGATAGCCAACTATATCTCCTAAACTCCAATAACCCAAGGTGATATATGTTCCATCTTCATTCCAAGTCAAGGTACGAACTAACCCTCGATCAATACGCCACAATACATCATTGCTGACTGGAATTATTGACCGACGAGTAAATATTTGTTGGTTTAAATGTTTGTTTTTAGGGTAGATGAGGGTTTCAGTTGTGGAAAACATCATTTTTAGTTAGATGGGTATAATAGGTATAAATTTAAATAACGTAAGTTGCTAGTTCTGCAAGAAAGGCTCTCAAATCGAATTAAGAAGGATACGTAGACAGCAAAAAAGCAGGGAACACCATTATAATTCATTCTTTCTCCTGACTCCTGACTCCTATTCCTAACTAGCAACTTGGGTTAATAGATTTTAGATGGAAGATATTTTTACGCTATCTTGCATTGACTGTAATATTAAAAGTTTAAGAATAGGTAAGCTTTTAGTGAAATGTATGTTATTTAGGGTTTGCTGAATAAATATGAAAACTTTACAGGTAAAAAGCAAGATATATCAAGGGTTAGTAGCTAGTTACTGTTTTCTTAACCAATACTAACAAATACTCACATTTACTGAAAATTTCCTGTCATCTTTTGCTTTGTGACAGAATTACAGTAAAATCACTGTATGCTACTAGGATTCAAAACCCAACTCAAAGTTAACAAGCAACAACGACTACTACTGGCGCAACACGCAGGAGTAGCCAGACACGCTTGGAATCAAGGGTTAGCACTGTGTCAACAGGTATTATTACATAACAAACTGCAACCAGAAGACAAAATCAAATTTCCCACAGCCATAGATTTACACAAATGGTTAGTAGCAGCCATTAAATCTACCCATCCTTGGTATTATGAAGTGTCTAAATGCGCCCCTCAATACGCATTAAGATATTTGTCAGATGCTTTTAAATCTTTCTTCAAAAAAAGTAAAGGCTTTCCTAAGTTTAAGAAAAAGGGTAAACATGATTCTTTTACCTTAGATGGTGTCATAAAAATTGACTACAGAAAGGTAAAAGTACCCGTAATTGGTTGGATAAAAACTTATGAAATTCTCCCTAAAGGATATCAACCGAAATCTGTCACCATCAGTAAACAAGCTGACAAGTGGTTTATCTCTTGGAAAATAGAAATAGAAACGACTCAAACCCAGAAAAATCAGGAGTTTGTAGGAGTTGATTTAGGAATAAATCATCTAGCAATATTATCAACAGGAGAAGTATTTGATGGAGTAAAAAGTTATAAAAAGTATGAGAAAAAGTTAGCAAGAATGCAATATTTGAACCGTCATAAAAAAGTAGGTTCAAATAATTATAGAAAAGCCCAAATCAAAATAGCAAGATTACACCAAAAAATAGCCAACATCAGAAAAGATACATTACACAAAATTACTACCTATATTAGCAAAAACCACGCGGTGATAGGGATAGAAGATTTGAATGTATCAGGGATGTTAGCGAATGGGAAATTATCAAAAGCTATAGCTGATATGGGCTTTTATGAATTTAGAAGGCAGCTAGAATATAAAACACAACTGTATGGTAGTAAGTTAGTAATTGTGGATAGATTTTATCCCAGTAGCAAAACTTGCTCAACTTGTGGAGAAAAGAAATCATCACTGTCATTATCTCAAAGAGTGTTTAAATGTGATAACTGTGGCTTTGAGATTGACAGAGATTTAAACGCTGCGATTAATTTAAAAAAAGAAGCGGTCAGATTGATCGTGTTAGCCTGTGGTCAGTGAGCGAAGTCGAACTGTGGACTAGATAGTGCCGACACTGCTAGGGTGAAACAGGAAGAAAAAGCCGACTTTTGTTAGCATTAGTTAGCTTTTTTGTATCGGCTACAGGCTAATAAAGAAAGAAATTAGTGCAAGGGTTTTGAAGAATAGATTGGAAAAACTGTGCATTTCTAAAATCTAAAATTTTCTTCCCCATCTCCCCTGCCTCCTACCTCCTGCCTACCGTTGTCCTGTGACAATATATGCAACTCGTTGTCCAATATTAGTAGCGTGATCTGCCATTCGCTCTAAACAGCGAATTGCTAGTGTTAATAGTAGAATTGGCTCAATAATCCCTGGAACATCTCGCTGGGATGCTAACATCCGATATAAATTTTCATAAGCACTATCTACAACATCATCCAAAAATTTGATACGCCGACCACTGACTTCATCTAAATCTGCTAAAGCTACTAAACTAGTTGCTAACATTGCTTGGGCTTGGTCAGACATCAGCGCAATCTCTGTTAAACAAGGATGAGGTGGATAAGGAAATATTTTAATGGCTATTTCCGCTAAATCCTTGGCATAATCTCCAATACGTTCTAAGTCTCGTACTAATTGCATAAAGGCACTCAAACAACGTAACTCTTGAGGTGTAGGTGCTTGCAGTGTCATCATGGATGTACAATCTGATTCTATTTGTCTATAGAAGTGGTCAATTTTTTTATCTAATCGAGGAAGTTCCTCAGCTGCGGTTAAATCGCGATTAAATAAAGCTTGATGGCTCAGGCGAAATGATTGTTCTACCAAAGCTCCCATACGCAATATATCACGCTCTAAACGCCTAATGCTGCGTTCAGGTTCAGGTCGTTCAAAGTTGGGATTATAAAAAACAGCTTTCACATCTTTAATCTCAAAATTTTATATATTCTTAACTATAGTCTTCACTTAGTGGGTTTGCCATGACTTGAGGCAGGTGAATTTGTATCCAAGCACCACCGGTTTCGGGATGGTTCATGGCCTTGATTGTGCCACCGTGGGCTATGATAATCTGGCGGACGATGGACAAACCTAAACCACTACCAGTAATTGCGGTTTCACTACTTTCAGGCTCATGGTGTCTGGCTTTGTCTCCTCGGTAAAATCGATCAAAGACGTGGGGTAAATCTATAGGCGCAAAACCAAGACCAGAATCAATGATATTAATTTCCAATAATTGAGATTGATGATCGTTCATCATAAATTCACTCACAGAAATCACGTTAACTTCAATGTGAATATTAGTGTGAGGGAGGGTGTATTTAATACAGTTATCTAATAAATTGACAAATACTTGGTGAATGCGGGATTTATCAGCTTGGATGCTGATGCTTTCTAAACCGGAATAAGAAAGATTAAGATTGTGATATTGCGCTAATGGCTCTAAATTTTCCCACACTGAGAAAATCAGCGATCGCACTTCCACCGTTTCCAGATGTAACAACATGGTGGAGTTAGTTTCCATTTGTGTTAGTTCTAACCAACTTTGCACCAAATTAATCAACCGGTCAACTTCCTGCATCAAACGCTTCACCCAACGATTCAAGGGCGGATCTAAACGGCTTTGCAGGGTTTCTGCTACCAGACGAATAGAAGTGAGGGGTGTTCTCAGTTCATGAGCGAGATCAGAAAAAGAGCGATCGCGCTGCTGATTCATATCTAGCAATGGTTGGCGATTTTCTAAGAATACACCCACCTGTCCTGCTGGTAAAGGTAAACTGGTAGCCTCCAAAGCCAAAGGCTTTAACTCTAACATAGCTTTAGCATGATCACGGGAAGGGTGAAAAATCCATTCTCGCACCTGGGGTTTTTGCCAATCACGGGTTTGCTCAATTAATTGATCAAGTTCATAAGACCTTACCAACTCTAACAGTAAGCGCACCTGTCCAGGTTGCCACCTTTGCAGATGCAATATTTCCCGTGCTTGCTGATTACACCATAATAGTTGATTTTCCTCATCTACTTGCAAATATCCTAAAGGTGCAGAATCAAGCAGTTCTTGGTAGGTTTGCAATGACAACTGCAAATCTTGTTGCTGTTGCTTCACCATTGACATTTCCTGCCGTAAGCGGGGGAGTACAGGCAATGCTATTTTATAAGAATGGGAGTTTAAAGGCTGGATCACTCGCTCCAAATAACTATTGAGTTGAAACTGTTGCCAAAGCCAAAAACCAAGGCCGACTGCCAAACCCAGAAGAAATCCCAATAAGAACATTTGAGTCGTTAGTTGCTATTTAATTACTCAAAACTAACAACTATATGCACCAATTAGCCAAAACGATAGCCAAAACCTCTCACAGTCACAATATACTCTGGATGGCTGGGATCTTGCTCTAACTTTTCCCGTAACCAGCGGATATGCACATCTACTGTTTTGCTATCACCTAGAAAATCAGGTCCCCATACCTGATCTAACAATTGCTCCCGTGACCATACTCGACGAGCATAACTCATAAATAGTTCCAGCAAGCGGAATTCTTTTGGTGATAAATTTACCTCTTTTCCCCGCACCAACACCCGGCATTCTTGAGGATTCAAACTAATATCTTTATACTTGAGTACGGGTATTGATGGTAAATTACTTAAACGTTGCCGACGGAGCAGGGCGCGACATCTAGCCACCAGTTCCCGCATACTAAATGGCTTGGTTAAATAGTCATCTGCTCCTACTTCTAAACCCAGAACTCGGTCAGTTTCACTACCCTTAGCACTGAGAATCAAAATAGGTACTGAGTTACCTTGATGACGCAATAACCTGCAAATATCTAATCCATTAATTTGCGGTAGCATCAAGTCTAAAATTACCAAATCAAAAGCAGATTCCTCTGAATTGGATTCGCAATTTCTGAGATACTCTACAGCAGATCGGCCATCATTAGCAGTGATGACTTCATAACCTTCTTCTTCCAAAGCCATAACTAGCATTTCTCGGATGAGTTCTTCATCTTCTACTACTAGAATGCGGCTAGTTTGTCCAAGTTCCGCTTTAGCAGAATATTTAGTTAATTCAGTGGTATACATTGATAGCACAAGGTTTTGAGACTGTACTCGTCTTGATAATTGCTTAACTACTCATCATCTACATTGATTGCAGAGTAGCTATTTTGGGCTGATTGTATTGAATATCACAACTCAAATATATCATAAATCACATTTCCTAGCAATGAATAAGTATTTTCGACGACTTTAGACATCTCCAGAAAAAAATTATGGAACTTATTTATGGGGGCTGGTCGAAGCTTATGGGATATCTAGATGTCTGATTTTTCCGTTAAATTATCGTTTAAAAATAAAGGTACAAAGCTAGATCCCATGAAAAACACCTAAAAAATTAAGGTTATTCAGTACATAGTATGCAAAATCAATCTCAAAAAACTGCGGAAGGCTTAATATACATAAGACATAATCTACAGATATTGAATATTATTACAAAAATTGCCTCTTTACCCTGTTCTCTGTTCCCTCTTACCCAATTAGTAATTTAGCATAACAAGTACCGAAGAACCAAAATTAATATACTTGAAAAGGTCATAACTTGCATTTTCATATCCATATATTCCCTTTAAGCAAAAGCTCAAATTGTTACCATAAATAATAATTGATAATTGACAATTATCAATTATCAATTATCAATTATCAATTAATCTATTCTGTCTTTGGTTTTCCTATTCCTTTTGGTGGTTGTGGTCTTTTGCTTTTGGGGGTATTATTTGGTTGCCCTTTTGGGTTATTTTGTTTGGAATTACTGTTTTGGTTAGACATGAGATTTATCTGTAATATTTAGTGCCGATTTTATCTACATCAGCAATATCTATTATTCCCGAAATCTATCAGAGATATTACTGATGTCACCTATTTAGGGTTTGCTGAAAAAATGCAAAACGCAGATAAATCAAAAGTTTGAGGCTGATAAATAGGAAAAAAGTGCAAGGGTTTTGAAGGGTATACGTGAAAAAGTGTGCATTTTTTGGGATTTCGAGAGATGGAAAAGGAATTTTCAAACTTCCTCCTGACTCCTGACTCCTGACTCCTGACTCCTATCCCCTCATGGAAAGACTTTCTCAGCAAGTCCTATTTAAGCAAAGCTAGAAAAATCCAAATTGGGTGGAATATCTTGAATACGTCCAGGACCAATGGCTTTTAAAGCTTCATTTAACAAGATATCCCCAGTATACAAAGCTTTACCCACAATTACACCTGTGACTCCTTGGGGTTCTAAAGATAATAAACTTAACAAATCGGTAACAGAACTAACACCACCAGAAGCGATGACGGGTATAGAAATTGCTGCTGCGAGTTCTCGTAATGCGTCTAAATTCGGTCCTTGTAATGTACCATCACGGTTGATGTCGGTGTAGATGATAGCTGCTGCACCTAATTCTTGCATTTGGGTAGCGAGTTGGGTAGCTAAAACTTCCGAGGTTTCTAACCAACCGCGTGTAGCAACTAAACCATTACGGGCATCTATGCCAACTATAATCTGTTGGGGAAATTCTTGACAAAGTTCTTGGACTAGCTGGGGTTGTTCGACTGCCACAGTTCCCAGGATACCCCATTGCACACCGAGATTAAATAATTGTACAACACTAGAGCGATCGCGTAAACCTCCACCAACTTCAATGGGTACTGAGACTACATTACAGATGGCTTCAATGGCTGCTAGGTTAACGATTTTACCAGCTTTTGCCCCATCTAAGTCAACTAAGTGTAATCTTGTTGCACCTTGGTCTACCCACATTTTCGCAGTTTCGGCGGGGTTTTCGCTGTATACTTGCGATTGTGCATAGTCGCCTTTATATAGTCGTACACAACGACCTTCTAATAAATCAATTGCTGGTATTACTTGCATAATTGGTGATTGGTGATTGGGTAATTAATTTTATGTTTCCCCATTATTACCTATTCCCCATTCCCACAAAAAGACTTTCTCAGCAAACCCTAAGAGGTTGTTGGAAAGTTACGCTGACGTTAACACACCCTACATTTACTGAATCTATGACTTGGCTATACTTCTCACTGGCGGCGGCTACCTTTGAATCTCTGCGAGATGTCTTGAGTAAAGTTGTGACAAATAAAGGCAATCAACCCTTAGATGAGTATTTAGTTGCGTGGGCATTAAGGGCATTTACTCTAATTATTTATATTCCTTGGTTGTTATTATCACCTAACCCAATACCTACCATCGGGAAAGATTTTTGGTGGGCTTTGTTAGCTGATGCTACTCTATCTACTATTGGCGGCATTTTATATATCAGGGCGTTGCGTTTTGGAGATATATCTTTAACTATACCGTTAATGGGATTTTCGCCGTTATTTTTAGCCATCGCTTCTCCTTTAATTCTCAATGAGTTTCCTGCAAAATCACAACTTATAGGTATTTTATTAATCTGTTTTGGTGCATATTTTTTAAATATAAAGCCCAAGGAAAACAATTATCTCGCACCGTTAAAATCTTTGATAACTACCCAATCTTCTCAATTAATGTTAATAGTAGCTTTTCTCTGGGCTTTAACTACTTCTTTTGATAAAATTGGGGCAACAAATTCCTCGCCATTATTTTTCTCAGCTTCTCTCTATTTTTGTACAGCTATCATGACTTTGCCTATTGTAATCTTATGCTCTCCTAATTGGTTTTCTAAGTTAAAAAGTAATTTCTATAAATTGGTTTTATTAGGTAGCTTAAAAGCACTTGATATGTGGTGTCATGTGATGGCGATCGCATCTACAGTAGCAGCAAATTCCGTGGCGGTAAAACAAAGCAGTTTATTGATGACTGTAGGATATGGCTATTTCCTCTTTCATGAAAAAAATATTAAACATAGATTCTTAGGTTGTATTATTATCATTGTTGGTGTATGTGTATTAAGCATTTTTTAGAGTATTTTTTAGAGTATTTTTTAGAGTATTTTCTAGAGTATTTTCTAGAGCGATCGCTGTTTTCTCATTGGAAGAGGGAACACTGTTTTCACCTGACTATTAAGCGTGTCGAGTAATTGTAAATTTTTGTTACAAATATCGGAAGCTGAGGTTGATGCTGTTCATATCGCAGTTGCAACTGTTCACGGAATGGATTATCTATTTGAAAAGAAACACATATTAGATTTAAACGGAATACTATTTCTGAAATTTTATTACGAGGTGGTCAATGTTTTATTACCTCTCAAGTAATTATAATACATACAACCCTTTTTCAATCGTTTCTTCACCTAGCTTAACTTCGATATAAAAAGGAACTTGTGATTCAATCATAAAACTAGACCGCAGGGTTTTTCTTCTTGCTATTTTCTCATCTATCATTTCTCCTGATACTTCATAAAAAACTAAAATTTTCATATTTGCAGGTAATTTATCATCAGTATTAGTGGTACATACTTGTAAAGTTAGACTATATAAACCATGATCTTTAGTTGCTTCCGTCTCTTCTTTTTTAATTTTCAAAAGTAGAGGTATATTGATTTGACTGATATTAATAACTTTACCGATTTCGTTTTCCTCATTATCTCTGCTTCTGCGTTGAAATGCTAAATTCTGCTTTCTCTGAAGATTTTTTTGATTTAGGAAATTTCTTGGAACATCCCAACCCACGGGAAAATTCCTTTTATCAAACTTACCAGATAAAGAAACGATATTGTTCCGTTGATTATCTCTATTTTCATCCGTATCCAACATTTCAATACTTTGAATAGTATCTGATTTAACATCAGTAATTATAATGGTATCTCCTGAATATTCCCTTAAAATAGCTTGCAGATTCACTTTATCAACAGAATTAATATCACCGTCTAAAGTAATAACTAATTTTGTTATTTTAGTCTCACTATCTATAACAGTTATTTCACGATTAAGTGTTGGCATTGTTATTTCCTCCTGGTTAGTTTTAGAGGTACAGCAATAATGTGATGATATCTCAACAGATTGTTCTGTTGTCACAAAATCTTGCCAATTCAATTTTAAAGCTTCACATATTCTTTTCAAAGAATCAATTTGAATAGATTTACCCTGAAAAAAGTTGGTAACTGTATTTCGAGATATCAATTGAGACTCAGCAAAATTAGATTTTGACTCAAATCCCAGCTTAATTAAAGTTGTTTCTGCCTGTTTTATCAACTCAGGAGCAGCCGCAATAGTCATTCTTTTCTTTTTTATCATCATGAAGGAGTATCGTACAGTTGTATTTAATTATTTCAGGACTTACGCAAAAGGGAACGAAAGTAGGGGTAATTCATGAATTACCCCTAGGCAAGAATAAGGTTTTCAGTCACATCTTGCGTAAGTCCTATATTTAATTATTTAATTATTTAATCACAATTAAGTATAGGGCAATCATAAAACAAACAAAACATCATCACAGCTAAGACAGTAGGTGAGATTTCTGATTTTACAGTGAAATAATTAAACATCCGCAAAATCACTTTATGCTAAATACTTTTTCAACCCACAGGATTTTTGGATTTCTACTCACTGCTTTAATGCTCACTTCCTGTAGTGGAGGTACGTCTAGTAATACTGATACTGGTACAAATCAAGCTCAAAATAACAGTGGTGGTGGTAATACTCCTCAAGGTCAAACTTTAACGGTTAGTATTCCTTCATTACGCAAAAGTTATACAATAATAAAGGGACAAACAACAGTAGAGGATATAGCTAGTGTAGTTTCTTTAGATAGAAATAATTGTAGAGGTGTATTTGCCATAGGTTCACGTTCTTATGCTAATTGTACATCTGAGGTCATGTCAGCTGCTCGACAGGCACTTAATTTTATTGGTAGTTGATACAAAACATCCAAATTTATAAATAACAAACCGATTTTATCAAGTCGTAGGTTGGGTAGAGCGATAGCGAAACCCAACATTTCCAAAAATAAGATGAATACGCGCACCACAAAATTTTTATCATTAATATCTGTATATCAAAATTTCCTCAACCGCTATAACTACATAACCAGCAAAATAATAAATGAAAAAAATAAATATTGTTACTCAATTATCATTATTAGAACGATATTTAATTTCTGAAATTCTTCCCATTTTATTATTTAATATTGTTATTGTTACCGTAGTGACAGAATCAATTGGTATATCATTTGAGCAATTTAACCTACTACTTAATAAACACATATCTTTTGAAAATTTAATATATTTGCATATTCTTAAACTGCCTGATTTTATTGTTATTGCTGTACCAATTTCTATGTTAATGACAACAATTTTAGTTTACAATAAATTATCAAATACCAGTGAAATTATTGCTTTACAAAGCTGTGGAGTGAGTTTATATAAATTGCTATCTCCAGTTATTAACCTTAGTATTATTATTGGATTAATATTATTTATTGGCAATGATTTTATTGTTCCTGCTACTAACTATAAAGCCGCTATTACCCTAGAATCATTGATGAATATCAACCGAGAAAGTCTAAAAAATGATGATATTATATATCAAGAATTAGCAACAATAAATGAGCCGAAAATATCAAATAAAAATAACTATCTTAAATACTTGTTTTATGCAGAAAAATTCAGCAATGGTAAAATGAGCAACGTTACTTTATTAATTAGAGACATCCAAGGATTAAAAGTAATTATAAACTCTAAATTTGCTGCATTGTATGACCACAACAAATATTTTTATTTTTATGATGGTGTAAAAAGTATAATTAATCGAGATGGTGCTTATGGTGAAGCAATTAAATTTGAACAATTGATCATTGAGTTACCTAATATATCTCAGCAATTTCAACTAGATAGAGAAAAGTTAGATGATAGAGAAATGAATATTTTTCAGATATACCAACGATTATTAATTGGGGAAAAATTAGGAGATATGACTAAAATAATTCAGTTAAATGTTAATCTATTTAAACGATTTAATTTACCTATTTCTTGCATTGTTTTCACTTTATTAGGATCGTCAATAGGAATTAATTTACAACCAAGAATTAAATATAGTAGTTTTAGTTTTACTTTGCTAATTATTGGAACAATCAAAATATTTGAGGCTGTGATAAATGCTTTAATACTATCAGAACATATTTCAAGTTTTGCTATTTTCATACCAAATATATTTGCTACTGGTGTGAGCTTTTATCTATTACTAAAAAAAATTAGTTAACTTGGTAGGTTGGTTTCAATAATAAAACTCAACGTACTGCTCATTAGTTTAGCAAACGTTGAAATTCAGTGCATTTATAGCATATCTGTGGAAAAAATTGAAAAATTTTTCATGCTCTGATAGAATTTAGCTGGTTAATTTGATTTTTTTTCAACAATGAAAGCTGATCAATGTTGGGTTTCCTAAAGTCAACCCAACCTACATCTACATACCCAATTTACTCAGCATGATTAGGTAAATTATGAGGATCAACTCCTTGCGATCGCAAATAAGCCATTAACCTTTCTTTCTCCTTACGTTCTTTTTCAATCATTTCCAGCGCCCAAGGTAACAAATTACCTGTTTGATCCCACCATCGCAACCAATAGCCAGTACGGCCTTCTTTTGCACCTTGCCAAGTTCCTAAAAATAGACCCATTGACTCAATCCAATGACGACCATTTTCGTCTGGTTGTTTCAATTCATAACGTCCATTTTCCAGTTGATAATATTCTAATAATCCTCCATCTGGTTCAAAAATGATATAAATAGGAACGTGCAAAATCTGTTCATAAAAAAACCATTTTCCCGGCGGATAGGTACGTTTAAATGAATATTCCCCGCCGTCTTTATCTGACAAAAATTCCATAACCACAGCCGGTATATCCCCTTCTAAATGGGGTGTATAGCTTTTCCGTCCTGGCAATATTTCTTTAACTGAAGGTATATATAGCCAATCTGGTGCTTTGGCGATAAATTGATTATTTAATGTGGCACATAAAGCAAAATTAACAGCAATTAACATCTGTGGTTGAATAAAACCACTGATTTCTAAACTTTCACACAAAGCACCTGCTAAAAGTGGTTGTCCTGTATTGTCCACTGGTTCATCCTCTAGTTGATAACCATCGGGTAACGCTTCCCATGAGATAACCAGTCCCGTCTGTGATTTACTTTCACTGAGTAGGGTTGCCATAAAAGTTACCTTTACTTGATTTATTTTTATTCTATCATCTGAATTTCATCTATTATTATTTTCGTAGTGAGGACTTCAGTCCTCAAAGGAGGAATAAATTCCTCACTACAGTTAACTATTCAGCTAAAAACTCTCCTAAACTTGGAACATCTACCCACATTTTAGAATCATTTGATTGATGAGACAAATCCATCAATAATTGAGAATAAACCCCTTCTTTCAAAGATGGTATAATCTCTTGTTTGCTTTCAATTCCTGTCACCCATTGATCTACAACTCTTAAAAATGCACAAATTCGACCATCAGCATAATGTTGAGGAAATAATAATTGTTGAGGAATTTCCATTTCTGTTAAACTTCCCCCAACTTGAGAACCCCAAATTTTAAACCCGTGAATATAATCTTTTTGTTCTTCACTTCCTAAAACTAATGTTCCTTTATCTCCATAAACTTCTATCCAATGGGGTCGGGGTGCATGAACTACTGCACTAATAGCAATTTGACATGGTATACCATTTGTCAATTCCAAAGATATCAAACAATTATCATCTGTATTCACTGCTTTTAATTCACCATTTTCAGAATCAATTCTTTGGGAAATAGCTGTATTAAAATAAGCATTTAATTTCCTAACTGGTCCAAATAACCAGTTAATATAATCAAAAGCATGAGAACCTAAAGAACCCAATACCCCACCACCTTGATCTTTGCGAGAATACCAATTATAAGGACGGGATGTATCAGCACGAGAAGAACCTAACCAGTCAATTTTTATTAACCGAATATTTCCCACATAATTTGTATTTAACAACTGCTGAAAATATTGCCATGCAGGAATAAAGCGAAATTCAAAATCTACTGTGGCAATGACATTTTTAGCTTTTGCTAATTGATATAATTCTTTAGCTTCATTTGCGTTTAAAGTTACAGGTTTTTCTAATAACAGATGTTTACCAGCTTCTAATACCTGTTTCCCCATTTTATAATGTAAAAACGGCGGTGTGGAAATACTCACAGCGTCTACTTCTGGTAAATTGATAATTTCAGTGAAGTTATCACTAAAATGAGGAACATTATTATTTTCTGCAATGATTTTTGCTTTGTTGATATCTCGATGATAAACCGCAGTTATTTTGGTTTTGTGATGTGCTTGAAATGCGGGAATATGTACTTTTTGACCAAAACCAGTACCAACAATTGCAACCCCAATCATATTGTATCTTTGATTTATTTGCTAAATTTACCTTTTAGTATTATACTAAATATTGCAGAAGTGTTGAATGTTAAGATTTTGAGGATTTTGTCCAAGTTGTGCATTGGTATTGGTGATACCAAATTTGAGCAATTAATGACTCTATTCTCAATAGACAATGGATTTTACCTGGGTAAAACGAAAAGATTGTAAAGTTTTATTGCAGGATTCAACACTTGTGTAAATATTGATACTATTAATTGTTTTAAATAAAATCCAATTTCTTATCTATGGATTTAGTATGATGAATGAAAAACAAACTATCAATCCTTGGAATTATAAACCTTGGTGGTGTCAACCCTGGTCAATTATCCTCACAGGTATCACATTAATTAGCGGTAGTTGGTTAATACTCAAACTTATATGGTTGACAATTATTGTTGCTATCCCTATATTAAGTTGGATGGGTTTCTTTTTATTAATCTGGCCAAAATTAATGATTGAAAGCGGCATTTTAGACCAAAAAAGTAATGATTAATGAGTAATCATCAATTACCCATTACCCATTAATTACCCATTACCCATTACCCAGTCCCCAGTTACCCTCCATGACTGCGGGGATCATCTTGACTATTTGTTGATACTGGGGCGGAAAATTTGGAAGTTTTACCACTCATTTGCGCGTAGGGTAGGGGAGAACCATTTACCAAAGCTTCTAAGTTGCTGGCCATGATGGAACGGGGTATGTCACCAATAGCTTCGGCTATACCTTCTCCTTGTTTACCCAAAAATACAAAGTGAGGAATACCATCTACTCGATATTTGAGCATTTCTGGCAACCATTTGTTATTATCTACATTCAGCATGACAAAGTTTAATTTGTCTGCATATTGTTGTTTGAGTTCGGCTATGTCGGGTGCCATTTTTTGGCAGACTGTACACCAATCTGCATAAAATTCTACTAAACTGGGTTTATTATTGCTAACTGCAACTTCTAAGGGTGTGGATGCAGCATCTAGTTCGGTGAGAGAAACTGAGGTTGTCTGGGTTCGCAGTCCCAAAAATAGGGCAGCACTCAGGGCGATCGCTACAATAACAATGAGGAAGTTTCTCAAACGCTTGCCCAATGTAGATTCAGGCTTGGTAGGAGCATTAAATGGTGCATCTGTACTCATAATTTATTTATTAAGACTTATTAAGCAGTTTCATCATCTAGTTTAGCAAAACTTAGTTTTTTACCCATGAAAAAACGAGTCACCCTGACTTTTCCTAAACGTGCAATTCAAATGCCTGTCACTTACCGACTGGCAAAAGATTTTAATGTTGCGGCGAATATTATCCGCGCTCAGGTGGCCCCTAATCAAATTGGTAAACTGGTAGTAGAATTATTGGGAGATATTGATCAGGTAGATGCAGCTATTGAGTGGATGAGATCGCAACACATCAGTGTTTCCCATAATTTAGGTGAAATTGTCATTGATGATGATCTATGCGTTGACTGTGGTTTGTGTACTGGAGTTTGTCCAACGGAAGCTCTTTCTCTCAACCCAGATACATATCAACTTACATTTACGCGATCGCGTTGTATTGTCTGTGAACAATGTATTCCCACTTGTCCGGTACAGGCTATTTCTACCAATCTTTAAAATCTTTAAAAATGAGATTATCTGAATAATTACATATCAAATAACTAGCAGCCAATGTTGTTAAAAAGTCTATAAAATAATAGATTTCAATTTTTCGCTACTGCTATGATGCAAAAATATGATGAGATAGTGAATTGATATAACCTATGAACTTAGCCACAACACCCACAGTCAAAAGTCTAGGAGATTGTGCATATCAAGCAATCGAAAAACACTTTCACAAAACCATAAAATGGGAAAAATCAGTTAAAAAAGACGAAGATCCAGAAGCACTACACCAAATGCGTGTGGGAATGCGTCGTTTACGTACAGCAGTTAGTCGGTTTGAGCTATGTTTAAATTTACCCAAATCAGCCAGCGATAAAAATATTGGTAAAATTGCCAGAATACTAGGAAATCTCCGAGATTTGGATGTCTTAAAAGAGATACTGGAAAATAATTATAAACCACATTTACTTTCTAAGGAACAAGCATCTTTAGAGATAGCTTTTTCTACTTTAGCCAAACAACGGGAAGTTGCTTTTTCCCAGGTGCAAAAAATATTGAAAGATGAAACTTATAAATCTTTGAAAAATCATTTTCAACAATGGTTAGAAAAGCCTAGTTATCAACCATTAGCACATTTGCCAATTCAGCAAGTGCTACCAGATTTACTGTTACCTGAAGTCAGTAAATTATTATTGCATCCAGGATGGATGGTTGCTACTCAAGTTGTAAACTCAGAAGTAGTTGTACAAAGCAATTGGACACCGGAAGAGTTAGAAAAAAATCTGAAAAATCAAGGGAAAATTCTTCATGATTTGCGAAAACAAGCTAAAAGAGTTCGCTATCAAATGGAATTATTTACTGATTTATACGGTGAAGCTTTTACCACACATATTTCACAGGTAAAAAGTATCCAAGAAATTTTGGGAATGCTACAAGATAGCATGGTTTTAAATGAGTGGCTGGAAAATATCTTTAAGTCAGAAATTAACGAGCAAATAAGTGGTCTAATAACTTTATTAGCTGTAAATCGTTACCAATTATGGCAGCAGTGGCAACCACTACAACAGCAATATTTAAAACTAGAAACAAGACAGAATTTATATCTAACAATATTGCCATCTTTATCAATTGATAATTGATAATTGATAATTGACAATTGATAATTATTAATTATTAATTATCAACTATCAACTCTCAATTGTTCATTAACCTATTAATTTCTGCCAAGTTGCAGGACCAACAATGCCATCAGCAGTTAAACCATTTTGCTGTTGAAATCTCTTAATTGCCGCTTCTGTATTGCGACCATAAATACCATCTGCAACAGTACCTACACGATGTTGTATATATCTCATTACTGCTCCTGTGGTTTGATTTCCTTGCACTAATCGTTTTGATAATATCTGATTAATGGCATTCCATGTAGTGCTAGTTGCCATTCCACTGGGAATAATTCCCACAATTCTTTGAAACTTCTCTACAGCAGAAGTTGTGGCAGGTCCAATGATATTATCCTCATCCAAACGCCTATTATTTCTATCAGTTATTTGCAGTCGATTTAAAGCTTGTTGCAATCTGAGAACAGAGATATCTGTATTTTGTTCCTCATCTCCTACTAAGTTTACAGGAGAAGATACCACTTTACCAGTTAACCCTGTAACAATAGCATTGGCCATTGCTTCCCCATCATAAAGTTGCATATCTTTCGCGGAATCAATAAAGCAACATTCTATGAGAATACCTGGCATATTTGTATTTCTAATCACGTACAGGTGAGAACCATTCTTGACACCGCGATTAAAAAATCCTAACTTGATAATTTCATCTAATACTGGTTGGGCGATTTTTCTCCCAGCATCACTCATAGCAAATACTTCTGTTCCATTAGCTTGCCCATTAAAGGCATTAAAATGAATAGAAACAAAAACATCAACTTTGTTTCTATTAGCTATATCACAACGTCTACCCAGAGATTGACTGACTGTTCTGGCACTATTTGGTGTACAAGATATTGCTTCATGACCTAAGCTTTTTAACTTAGCTATAACTTTATTTCCCACCTCCATAGTTAAGTTATCTTCAAATTTAATACCTCTTGCTCCCGTATCTGGAGGACAATTATGTCCCATATCAATTCCAAATTTCATGGTGTATCCTCAACGTACTTTCAACAGAAAAGATTTAATTAAGAAAATGGGCTTGTTTGGGATTTTTTCTAGTCAAAAACCAGAATTATGATATCACATATTATAATTGCTCAAAATCGACAGCAACTAGATATTTATGTAATCACAATGTAACTTGTAAATTTCCAAATACAGGGAAAAAAGGAAATATATCTCACCTTCAGCCTCAATGGGCAAATGAGATATTCTACTCTTTAGGTAGATATTCCCCCATTAGTCCGCAACAATGTTTAAGATCAAAGTAAAGAAAGATTTCGTAACTGAGTGACATGAAACGTATTGTCTTAATTGCTGGTTTTGAATCGTTTAACGCTGATTTGTACCGAAAAGCGGCTTTTTTGGCTGTTTCTCGCTGTCCTGAGTTAGATATTCGCGTTTTTAGCGATCGCAATATTACCACCAACCCAGAAGAGGTACAAGCCGCACTTCAAGGTGCTGATGTATTTTTCGGTAGTTTAATATTTGACTATGACCAAGTTTTATGGTTAAGAGAACATATTGCTAATATTCCCATCCGGCTTATTTTTGAATCAGCACTAGAATTAATGAGTTTAACGAAAATAGGGGTGTTTTCTATCGGTGATAAACCTAAAGGAATGCCTAAACCTGTTAAATTCATACTCGATAAATTCAGTAATGGTAAAGAAGAAGACAAACTCGCAGGTTATATAAGTTTCTTAAAAATTGGACCCAAGCTATTAAAATTCGTACCAGTACAAAAAGTCCAAGACCTCCGCAACTGGCTCATTATCTACGGTTACTGGAACGCAGGAGGAACAGAAAATGTAGCAGCTTTATTTTGGACACTTGCGGAAAAATACTTATCTTTACAAGTCGGTGACATTCCTGCACCTATCGAAACCCCCAACATGGGTTTATTACATCCAGATTATCAAGGTTATTTTACATCACCTAAAGCATATTTGGAGTGGTATGAAAAAAGGAGTCAGGAGTCAGGAGTCAGGAGTCAGGAGAAAGAAAAGAATAAAATTACCCAGTCACCAGTCACCAGTCCCCAGTCCCCAGTTATCGGAATTTTACTTTATAGAAAGCACGTCATTACAAAACAGAATTATATCCCCCAATTAATCAGAAAATTTGAAGATTCGGGTTTAATACCTTTACCAATTTTTATTAACGGAGTTGAAGGTCATGTTGCTGTGCGTGACTGGATGACAACCGACTATGAAACCCAACAAAGACAACAAGGAAATATTGAAACTCCTTCCCTTTCTTCAGCAGCAGTCAAAGTTGATGCGATCATTTCTACAATTGGGTTTCCTTTAGTTGGTGGACCTGCGGGTTCAATGGAAGCGGGAAGACAAATAGAAGTTGCACAACGCATTTTAACTGCTAAAAATATTCCCTATATTGTCGCTGCACCTTTATTAATTCAAGATATTCATTCATGGACTCGTCAAGGAATTGGCGGTTTACAAAGTGTAGTTTTATATGCACTTCCTGAATTAGATGGGGCAATTGATACTATACCTTTAGGTGGTTTAGTTGGTGAAGATATTTATTTAGTTCCAGAAAGAGTACAAAGGTTAATTGATAGAGTTAAAAATTGGGTTTCCTTACGTCAAAAATTAGCATCAGAAAGAAAAATTGCCATAATTTTATATGGTTTTCCTCCTGGTTATGGTGCTGTAGGAACTGCTGCTTTATTAAATGTTCCTCGCAGTTTAATTAAATTACTTCATGCACTTAAAGAACAAGGTTATACAGTAGGGAAAATTCCTGAAGATGGAGAGGAATTAATTAAACAAGTAAAAGCAATAGATGAAGAAATGGAAACCTGGGAAAAAGATAAACCTTTCCCCACAGATGCTAATACTGTCAATGCTAGAAAATTAGAAAAATGGTTAGGATATCTCCGCACTTCTAAAATTGAAAAACAATGGAAATCTTTAACAGGTGCAGGAATTAAAACCTATGGCGATGAATTACATCTTGGGGGTGTAAAATTAGGAAATGTTTGGATCGGTGTTCAGCCACCTTTAGGAATACAAGGCGACCCGATGCGGTTAATGTTTGAACGAGATTTAACTCCCCATCCTCAATATGCTGCTTTTTATAAGTGGTTACAAAATGAATTTCAAGCTGATGCAATTGTCCATTTTGGAATGCACGGAACTGTGGAATGGTTGCCGGGTTCACCTTTAGGAAATACTGGTTATTCTTGGTCGGATATATTATTAGGAAATCTACCGAATTTATATATCTATGCTGCTAATAATCCTTCAGAATCAATTTTAGCTAAACGTCGTGGTTATGGGGTTTTAATTTCTCATAATGTGCCGCCTTATGGACGGGCGGGTTTATATAAGGAGTTGGTAAGTTTACGGGATTTAATAGCAGAATATCGGGAAGATCCAAAGAAGAATTATGTGCTAAAAGAAGGTATTTGTAAGAAAATTGTTGATACTGGTTTGGATGTTGATTGTCCTTTTGATGATGCGAAAAAATTGGGTATTGCTTTTACGCCGGAAAATGTCAGGATGTTTAGTGGTCATGCTTTCGATGATTATTTGGTGAAGTTGTATGAGTATTTGCAGGTGTTAGAAAATCGGTTGTTTTCTTCTGGTTTACATACTTTAGGTGAAGCGCCAAGTGAGGAGGAGTTAAAGGGTTATTTGGATGCTTTTTTTGGAGAAGAAAACGAACCACGAAGGCACGAAGGACACGAAGAAAGAAGAGAAGAAGAAGAGAAAATAATTACAAGTTTGTTGAATCAATCTACTGATGAGTTGACGAATCTTTTGCGGGGTTTAAATGGTGAGTTTATTCCTCCTGCACCGGGTGGAGATTTGTTGAGGGATGGGGCGGGTGTGTTACCTACTGGGAGAAATATTCACGCTTTAGATCCTTATAGAATGCCTTCTCCTGCTGCTTATGAAAGAGGTAGGGAAATTGCACGGAAGATTATTGATCA
This sequence comes from Sphaerospermopsis sp. LEGE 00249, assembly GCF_014299995.1. Classification (NCBI taxonomy): domain Bacteria; kingdom Bacillati; phylum Cyanobacteriota; class Cyanophyceae; order Nostocales; family Aphanizomenonaceae; genus Sphaerospermopsis; species Sphaerospermopsis sp. LEGE 00249. The sequence goes on from NZ_JACJUZ010000050.1 coordinate 25,497, forward strand.
GCATTTAGCAGAACATCAGAAATATCCTGAAACTGTGGCGGTTTTATTGTGGGGTTTGGATGCTATTAAAACTAAGGGTGAATCTCTTGGTATTCTGTTAGAATTGGTTGGTGCTGAACCTGTGAAGGAGGGAACGGGAAGGATAGTAAGATATGATTTAAAACCTCTTTCTGCGGTGGGACATCCGCGCATTGATGTGTTAGGAAATCTATCTGGTATTTTCCGTGATAGTTTTGTGAATATTATTGAATTATTGGATGATTTGTTTCTTCGTGCTGCGGAAGTTGATGAACCGGAAGAACAGAATTTTATTAGAAAACACGCTTTAGAATTAAAAGCGCAAGGTGTGGAAAATTCCTCAGCAAGATTGTTTTCTAACCCCTCTGGCGATTTTGGTTCTTTGGTTAATGATAGAGTGGTTGATGGTAATTGGGAAAATGGCGAGGAGTTGGGTAAAACTTGGGAAAGTCGCAATGTTTTTAGTTATGGAAGGAAGGATAAAGGACAAGCTAGACCGGAGGTTTTGCAGACATTATTAAAAACGAGCGATCGCATTGTTCAAGAAATAGATTCTGTTGAATATGGTTTAACTGATATTCAGGAATATTACGCTAATACTGGAGGTTTAAAAAAAGCGGCTGAACAACAAAGCGGGAAAAAAGTTACAGCTAGTTTTGTGGAAAGTTTTTCTAAGGATACCACCCCTAGAAATTTAGATGATTTGTTAAGAATGGAGTACCGAACTAAGTTATTAAATCCTAAATGGGCGGAAGCAATGGCTAACCAAGGTTCTGGTGGTGCTTTTGAAATTTCCCAACGAATGACGGCTTTAATAGGTTGGGGTGGAACTGCTGATTTTCGAGATCATTGGGTTTATGAACAAGCTGCGGATACTTATGCTTTAGATGCAGAAATGGCGGAAAAGTTACGCAAAGCAAACCCGGAAGCTTTTAGAAATATTGTTAGTAGAATGTTGGAAGCACACGGGCGCGGTTTATGGAATGCTGATGGTAATAGGTTGGAAAAATTGCGTCAGTTGTATGAATTGAGTGATGAACAATTAGAAGGTGTGACAGTTTAGAAAATTCAAGATTCAAATTTTAAACTGTAGGTTGGGTTAAGCATCGCGCAACCCAACACATTTACAGTACAATTAAATTGATAAATCAAATAAAAACATCATGAAATTTATCATTACTATGTTTCAAGATGAAGATGGGATGTTTATTGTTGAATGTCCCTCTATTCCTGGTTGTGTCAGTCAAGGAATAACTGAAGCAGAAGCACAGGAAAACATTCAAGAAGCTATTAGGGAATGTTTAGAAGTTAGGTTAGAAAAAGGGATGCCTTTAACAGTAATAACTCGTGAAGTGGAAGTATATAGGGGTTGCTGAGAAAGTCTTTCCGTGAGGGCATAGGAGTCAGGAGTCAGGAGTCAGGAGTCAGGAGGAGATTTGAAAATTTCTTTGCCATCTCTTGAAATCCCAAAAAATGCACACTTTTTCCGGTATACCCTTCAAAACCCTTGCACTAATTTCTGTGTTTATCAGCCTCTAACCTTTGATATATCAAGGTTTTAGGTTTATTCAGCAAACCCTATATATATAATGCTATCTGTACCAATATTAAAACCTGCGGAGGTTATTAAAACTTTTACAAAACTTGGCTGGGAAGTTTCTCGTCAACGCGGAAGTCATATTATTATGACCAAAGAAGGACATCCAGCTACTCTTTCTATACCTAATCATAATCAAGTAGCACGGGGTACTTTACGCAGTCTTATTGCTAAAGCAGGAATAACAGTAGAAGAATTTATGAATGTTTTAGAAAATTAAAATTATAATCGTAGGTTGGATTAAGCAACGCGCAACCCAACCAAATGTTTTATCTAACAATCAGTTGACTTTAATCTAGGGTTCAAATTTGTAATTCAAACCCTGGTAAAACATCTTCTCCAGAAAGTACAGCAGAAAGTTGGACAATTTCTACAGGTTTTCCACTTCTATAAATTTCTACTTCTTTATCCTGTGGGTTAATTAACCAACCCAAACGCAAACCATTATCTATATATTCCTGCATTTTTTCTTGCAGAGTTTTCAATCTATCGGTTTCTGATCTCAGTTCAATGATAAAGTCTGGTGTAAGTGGGGGAAATTTCTTTCGTTCTTCTTCTGTTAATGCTTCCCAGCGTTCTAATTTTATCCAAGCAACATCAGGTGAACGTTTTGCACCATTGGGAAGTCGGAATATTGTTGAGGAACTAAATACTATCCCTAATTTTGTTTGGTAATTCCACAGACTGACTTTAAAATTTAAGTCGGCTTCACTACGGCCGCTTTCTCCTCCTACTGGTGGCACAATAATTAACTCTCCTTCTGCATTTAGTTCTAAGCTTACATCTTTATTGGCCATACAGAGTTGGTAAAATTGTTCATCTGTAAGGCGAATAATTGGATCTAGGTTTAAGGTGACTGTGTTCATTTAACTACTGTTAGCCTTTAAGTAATATGTTTTTTTTGATGTAAAAACTTCAAGTAGATTTTTTCCGTTCTCATTAGGACTTACGTAAGATGACTAAAAACCTTATTCTTGCGTAGGGGTAATTCATGTAGCTTGTTTCCCGAAGGGTATTACCCCTACTTTCGTTCTCTTTTGCGTAAGTCCTGCTAATTTTAAAGGGTTATGCGGATACCTTTTGATCCACCATATAGGTTAATCTGCTTTTTATGTATACTTAATACATCCTTTTTATGAATGAATTTAGGATTATGCCAGTTTTCTATACACATAATCCCATTTTTTTGTAGATGCTAAAGAAATCAGCATAGCTTCTGATTCTTGGGGGGTGATATTTCCTAAGTTAAAAGCATTAATTTCTTGTTCTGTGAAAATTTTTGTCTTTAAACCAGCTTTGATAAGCGACTGTAGTAAATGTTTTAAAGATTCCCTAATAATGGACAATTTATAAAAATCTTTATCTACAATATCTACATTTTCTATTTTAGATTGATTAAATTGTTCTACAATATTGATAGTTATTATTTTAAAGACTTCTTGATTTTTTGTAATTAAGTATAAATCAAAGTCTATAAATTCTATATCTATACTTTCTTTCATTATAAAATAATACTTTACATACAGTAACCAAGGTAATTCACCCTTGGTTGATTTTTCACAAATTACCTGATATAGTTTGCTTTTCTTAACCAACTTTTCAATTAACTTTTCTAATTCCTCCTTTAGTTGAATAACAGATATTTGTCGAAGATTAGCAAATTCAATCATTTCTGCCATTTTTTCATCTTGCGGGTTAGGATCATTTAAGCATCTTTCCAGAACTTCTATCCTTTCCCGGATGCTATCAATAATCTCTTGGGGGAATGTAAAGCTGTATACCATACCTTATCTACCTTTATGGTGACATTATGTGCCTTCCTAAAACTATTTTAACTCAAAAATACATAATCTTGAGTCCTAAAATCAGTATTTTGACAAAATTGGCAATAAACCGACTATAATAAAAGATAAAATTATGTAATAAACACATTAAATATATGATCGCAAATCACGATATTTACATCACTCCCGAACAATATTTAGCACTGGAAGAAAAAAGCCCCGTCAAACATGAATACATCAACGGTTACATCTACGCAATGGCTGGTGCGTCAGATCCTCATATTACAGTAACAGGTAATATTTTTACTCTCATTCGGAATCACATTCGTGGTAGTGGATGTCGAGTTTTTTTTACTGACATGAAAACCAGAATAGAAACCATCAATCGTTTTTACTATCCTGATGTGATGGTTACTTGTGATGAAAGAGATAAAGGATTATTAAATTATAAAAAATTCCCCTGTTTAATAATTGAAATATTATCTGATTCTACAGAAGCATTTGATCGGGGTGATAAATTTAAAGACTATCAAAATATCGAAACTTTACAAGAATACGTTTTAATTGATGTCAAAAAACCTCAAGTAGATTGTTTTCGGTGTAATGATCAAGGTTTATGGGTATTACAATCTTATACACAATCATCTTTTGAACTGCAAAGTATTAATTTTCAGGGAAATATGAATGATTTATATGAAGATGTAAGTTTTTTATAGTAGATACCTACCTAGCGAGATTTTCCACTACCTTCAATCTACCTTAACCCCAAAATACAAGCGTATAACTTAAATCCTTGCTAAACTAAATTTACAAATGTTCATAATCATAGATAAAAATCAATCATAATATATGATTTCAACTAATACACCCTCTAAACCTAGACAAAATTCCGCATTTAAACACCTCATGTCTATCCATTGGTGGATGTCAATTGGTTATTTAATCCTATTTTTAACTGGTACAATTATGTCCAGGTTGCCAAGAGAGGTTTTTATTCGTCCTTCTCTTTACGATTTTCACAAATCAATTGGTGCTTTAACAATGGCCATTCTCACTTGGCGAATTTTAGTATTGTTGCGGGTTTGGTGGCGTAAATATACAAAAAGATTTCCTCAATTTACTCCCGAATGGTTAAAAACTGTCGCCCTTCATACCAGTTTGTATATCTTTATGTGGGTTGTTCCTGTTACGGGTTTCTTACTTTCTAATTCTTTTAAAAGTAATAATGTTAAAGTTTTTGGTATTCTGTTACCTGATATGTTTCCCCAAAATTCGGCAATGGTGGAAGTCGGTAGAAGTTTACATTTTTGGTTAGCTTACACATTTTTGGTTTTTATTATTTTACACTCAATTCAACAAAAAAAAGTAGTGCGATCGCTTTGGCGTAAATTTACCAAAACTATCACACTTGGGAATAATTTATCTAGTAACTAATGACGCAAGTTTTCTGAGTTTTACAATTATCAGTTATCAGTGAGAATAGGGGATAGGAAGGAAGGAAAGCAACTCCTGACTCTTGACTCCTTACATAATTAGCTGATTATTGTTCATGTTCCTGTTGATTATTATGTATCGTGTTATCTGCTTCCAATAACCTAGACATAAATACATCTGGTTTTCTACTCATTACAGATATCACTTTATCAATAGCAATGACTTCACTGATTTTCACCACCATTTCCCACAAAGTATCTTCTTCTGTCTCTTTGTTGTGCGTTCTGTGTTTAAACCACAATAAGTCATCTACAACCCCGATAATTGTTGCCAAATACCATTTATCTCTGATTAACAACCATATCTCTTTCTCTATGTAGGTTTGCAGAATAGATTTCATGATGGTTTAGATAACAAAAACTTATTGCGCTACATAGTATGCTGATGAGACAGAAAACGCAATAGTATATTTACTTATCTTTTCGTATTAAAAATAACGTTTATGTGTTAACAAAAATATGTATATTTTGAAACACTTACTGATTAGATTTAGTCCAGAAGTTGAGAAAAATCCCATATTTATTCTTTGTTAAGAATTATCAACTATCAACTATCAACTGTCAACTATCCAACTTACTTAGTAATTGCCGAATTACATTAGCATCTTCGGCTTCAGGAACTTTAGTTAAATAAATTTGCAGATCCTCTACTGCTTGGGTAAAGTAACCAAGTTGATAATAAAGCAAACCTCTGTCTCTTAATTCTAAACTCACACCAGGAAACAACAACAAAATTCTTTCTACCACAGATAGGGTTTTTTCTAAATCTTGGCGATTTAAATAAATATACTTCAAATTTGTCAGCATCCTCGCCAAAAACTGCCGCTTACTAACCACAGCTAAAAATTCTGGTTGTAATGTCACCGATTGCTGATAAATTTGAGATAGTCTTTCTTGACAGTCTTGAGGAAACATCACCTCACCACCATTAAAAGCATCCACAAAAATCTCAATGTCTGCAATATCGGGACGGATTAAAAAATGTCCAGGCATTCCTATGCCCACCATTGGAAAGTCAATGCGTTTTCCTACCTCCATGTAAACTAACGCTAAAGTAATAGGAATCCCGGTTTTGCGTTCTATGACATCATTAAAAAAACTATTACGCGGATCATAATAATCAATTTTATTACCTGTAAAACCTAATTCATCGTATAAATACTGGTTTATACTTTGAATCATCCGCAGCGGATAGCGGGAAGATGGTAAACGCTCCTCTAAATCTGTTGCCATTATATCTAGGGCGTTTAAGTATTCTTCTGGATCAAGATTGGGATATTCTTCCTGGGCGATATATAAAGCAGCCCTGGCCAGGTTGATAGACTCGTCAGGTTGCTGGATTTCTTGGTAAAAATATTGACGTGCTGACGAGAAGTTCATAAGCAGTAGGTATGAGGCGACATACTCTTATTTTAAGGCATTTGAGGCAGTTGGGAGCGATCGGATCTCAAAATCGTATTTTTACCAGTTGTTTCATTAGACATCTCCAGAAAAGAAATTATGGAACTTATTTATGGGGGCAGGGCGAAGCTTATGGGATATCTAGATGTCTGATTTTTCCGTTAAATTATCGCCCTGTAAGGGCGAAGCATTCGGAAAATATCCTTTGGTGAATACCGATCATTAATCGCTCGAATGCTTCGCCCCTACTTCGCCCCTACAACTTATGACAAATTAATACATTCTATTGTGGAGATGTCTATTAATTGATCATGTATGATCAACATATACCAAATATACTAAAATAAGATCTTTGTCTAGTTCTCCACATCTGTCAACTTATGAAATTACCTGATTTAAACACTGAAACTATAGATCGTATTATCGAAATGGCTTGGGAAGATAGAACCCCATTTGAAGCTATAGAAGCACAATTTGGACTTTTAGAAAAGCAGGTAATAGCCTTGATGAGAAGAGAAATGAAATCTTCTAGTTTCCAGATGTGGAGAGAAAGAGTTACTCAACGCAAAACCAAACATCTGCAAAAGCGAGAATTTATTGCAGGTAGGTTTAAATCCCAAAATCAAAGAACATGAAATACAGCTTAAAAAAAGGGGGGGTGATCTACATTATCCCATCTTTTTCTTAACTGGGTTCTAGTACCATCGATCCATTGATAACGATAGGTTTCTGTAATACATTGATCTCCCTGTACTTTAAAAAATTCCACCACTTCTAAAAAGTCACCATTCGTTAAATTCAATCTTGCCCGAAAATAACCTTGATCAGATAATGCTCTTTCTTTGACAATCTCAATTTTATCAATTATCGAACTGGTAATTAGTTTAGCTTTTATTTCTGTAAAATAATCCTCAACAATCATATTCAAATTAAGATTGAAGTAACGCTAAACGACTTTGTAAATCAGACCACATTTGATAAAAAGCACTCCATTCCACAAAATCAACTTCATCTCCTAATTTACCAGCTTTAAATTGTTGATAAACTGTTACACAGCTAAATTGTATAATCCTAATATTCTGAACTCTTGTTTAACAGACAAGATGCCTGTTCCACTTATACAAATTAAATGCACAACAGCTTAAAACTCCACAGATGATAATTGATAACGCTGCTCAAATACTTGCAAATCGCTTTCTAATTCTCTGATTTGCTGTTGAATATGTTCTCTTTCTTGATGAATAATCTTTCTGAGTGATGAAGCTAAAATATCACTATATCCTCCTTGTTGAGAAAGTGCTTCTAGGACTTTTAATTGATTGATTATTTCTGCTTGAGTTGTCATGATTACTTTTAATTCCTGATTACTGATTAATAAAACTTTACTAATTCTATGATAATATATCAATTTAGCATTGTTTGTACCCGTACCCACATCGCAGACTTCTCTAATAAGCAGGGGATATAATTTAGTATATTTTATCGTATATTAGCATTTGTTAGCATCTATCAGCATTTAGTTTTAATAATGAATTTAAGGAAAAGATGGGATCATTCAGTGCTAACCTAAAAGATGATATTGCTTGATCTTAGGTCTTTGAAGACCAACTCTGAAAAATAGCTTCATTCATTAGGCGCAGCATGGTCACCACCGCAGAAAAAACAAACATAGGTTACATTACCCAAGTAATTGGTCCGGTTGTAGACGTTAAGTTCCCCGGCGGTAAATTACCCCAAATCTACAACGCTTTGACCATCAAAGGCACTAACGAAGCTGGACAAGAAATCAACCTCACCGTTGAAGTACAGCAGCTTTTAGGCGATAACCAAGTTAGAGCCGTTGCGATGAGCAGCACCGACGGTTTAACCCGTGGTTTAGAAGTTGTTGACACCGGCGCACCCATCAGCGTACCCGTAGGTAAAGCTACATTAGGACGTATTTTTAACGTTTTAGGCGAACCTGTAGATAATCAAGGTCCTGTAAACAACAGCGAAACCTTACCTATTCACCGCGAAGCCCCCAAACTCACAGAATTGGAAACCAAGCCTTCTGTGTTTGAAACCGGGATCAAGGTTGTGGACTTGTTAACTCCCTACCGTCGTGGTGGTAAAATCGGTCTGTTCGGCGGTGCTGGTGTTGGTAAAACCGTGATCATGATGGAATTGATCAACAACATCGCTACTCAACACGGTGGTGTGTCTGTATTCGCTGGTGTAGGTGAAAGAACCCGCGAAGGTAATGACCTCTACAACGAAATGATCGAATCTGGGGTTATTAACAAAGATAACCTCAACGAATCTAAAATTGCTCTAGTATATGGTCAAATGAACGAACCACCGGGAGCTAGAATGCGGGTTGGTTTGTCTGGTTTGACAATGGCTGAATACTTCCGTGATGTGAACAAGCAAGACGTACTGTTGTTTGTTGACAACATTTTCCGGTTCGTACAAGCTGGTTCTGAAGTATCTGCGCTGTTGGGACGGATGCCTTCTGCGGTAGGATATCAGCCCACTCTTGGTACTGACGTAGGTGCGCTACAAGAGCGTATTACCTCCACAACCGAAGGTTCTATTACTTCTATTCAAGCTGTATATGTACCTGCGGACGACTTGACCGACCCCGCACCCGCTACAACCTTCGCTCACTTGGACGGTACAACAGTATTGTCTCGTGGTTTGGCAGCTAAAGGTATTTACCCTGCGGTAGATCCTCTGGGTTCTACTTCCACAATGTTGCAACCCAATATTGTAGGTAAAGAACACTATGATACTGCACGTGCTGTTCAGTCTACCTTACAACGTTACAAAGAATTACAAGACATCATTGCTATCTTAGGTCTAGATGAATTGTCTGAAGAAGACCGTCTCACCGTAGCACGCGCTCGTAAGATTGAGCGTTTCTTGTCTCAGCCCTTCTTCGTAGCAGAAGTATTTACCGGTTCTCCTGGTAAATATGTGAAATTGGAAGACACCATCAAAGGTTTCCAAAGAATTTTATCTGGTGAATTGGATGATCTGCCAGAGCAAGCTTTCTACTTGGTAGGCGATATCAACGAAGCGATCGCTAAAGCCCAAAAGCTCAAAGGTTAATAGGTAATGGGTAATAGGTAATGGGTAATAGGTAATGGGTAATGGGTAAGAAATTCTCCCAACTACCAATTACCAATTACCAATTACCAATCACCAATCACCAATCACCAATAATTAAGTAGAAACTAAAAGAATATGACTCTGACCGTTCGTGTAATTTCCCCAGACAAAACTGTTTGGGATGCTCCCGCTGATGAAGTAATTTTACCTAGCACTACTGGTCAGTTGGGTGTTTTAAGTGGACACGCTCCCATGTTGACAGCATTGGATACAGGTGTAATGCGGGTTCGTGCCAACAAAACTGCTAACTGGCAAGCGATCGCCCTTTTGGGTGGTTTTGCTGAAGTTGATGAAGATGAAGTTACCGTTCTAGTAAATGGTGCTGAACGTGGGGACGCTATTAATTTAGAAGAAGCCCGCACAGCTTTCAACCAAGCACAAACCAAATTAAACCAAGTTCCCGCAGGGGATAGACAAGCTCAAATCCAAGCCACTCAAGCCTTTAAACGCGCTCGCGCTCGTTTTCAAGCTGCTGGCGGTTTGGTGTAACTCAATCCTGAAATGGACGATAAATAGGGTAGGCAATTAGCCTACCCTTGTTTATTGTTTGATTATGATGTTTAAAAATATAATGTTAAGTTTGTAACCGTATTCTCGTCTTGACACCCGGTGATGATCATCTGATTGTTTGATCATTTTCCACCAATGTTATCAGGATATCAGCCAGCTTTTTATTTAGATGATGAATCAGATAATAAAAAAGATGCTAAGAAAGATATATTACGAGATGAAAAATCACGCGATCGCTTTCTATTTAAAATCTTATGTTTGTCAAGCTGCAACAATCGCAATACGATCTTTCTGATGATTTTTCACTTTTTAAGCGATCAAGTAATGAACTCTATCGCGTGCTTCAAATTCTAAAATCCTTCCATAATCTATAAATAATGAATTTGAACACGGATTAAATGGGGTTTAGAATTTAAAAGGCTGATACGAACATAAAACATCTGAACACGGATTACACAGATTTTAATTACCTTTAATTATCAAATACTGTAACAGATAACTTAATCCGTGCAATCTGCGTAATCCATCTAATCCGTCGATAAAAGCTAGTAAGGTTTTGCAGAATTACCAAAGGTTATTTCCCCCATGCCAACAAAAAAACAGATCCCCGGTTTCTTCAAGAAACAGGGGATCTAAATCACCTAAATCATCTAAATCATCTAATAATTACCCTTAACCAGCAGCTACCATTTCTTTTTCCAGACGTTCCAATCTTTCAGCCAATAATTGCTCTAAAGTAATTAAAGCCTTAGTGAAACCATCAATACCTTCAGAAAGTTTATCAGATGCCATCCGGTCAGCAGCGTGCATCTTATCAAAGGTCGCTTTATCAACAGAGATTTTTTCAATAGATAAACCTGCAACTTTAGCAGGATCAAGTTTGCGGGGTAACTCACCCACAGTATTTTGCAATTCTGATAATAAACCAGGAGAAATAGTTAACAAATCACAACCAGCTAACTCTGTAATTTCGCCAATGTTACGGAAACTAGCACCCATAACTTCAGTTTTATAACCAAACTTTTTGTAGTAGTTATAAATCTTGGTTACAGACAATACACCGGGGTCTTCTGCGGAAGGATAGCTGTCCCGTCCGGTATCTTTTTTATACCAGTCAAGAATACGACCCACAAAAGGAGAAATCAGAGTGACACCAGCTTCAGCACAGGCGATCGCTTGGTGAACACCAAACAACAAAGTTAAGTTACAGTGAATACCTTCTTTTTCCAAAATTTCCGCAGCCTTGATACCTTCCCAAGTCGCAGCAATTTTAATTAAAACCCGTTCCTTAGAAATACCCGCAGCTTTATATTGAGCAATCAAATCTCTAGCTTTAGCCACTGTAGCATCAGTATCATAGGATAACCGTGCATCTACTTCAGTAGAAACACGACCGGGGATAATTTGCAGAATTTTCAAACCAAAAGAAACCGCCAAACGGTCAAAAGCTAAAGAAACTACCTCGGCTTGGGTAGCCTTAGTACCAGCATCTTTTTTCGCTTTAATTAAAGTTTGGTCAACAATATCTTGATATTCCGGCATTTGTGCCGCCGCAGTAATCAAAGAAGGATTGGTAGTAGCGTCCTGGGGTTTAAACTTTTCAATTGCTTGGATATCTCCAGTATCCGCCACAACAACGGTTACTTCCCGCAACTGTTCCAGTAAATTTTTAGCCATAACATACTCCGTAAATTTTTTTGGTGTAGGATTTACCAATCCCCAATTATTTAAACTCTTTGATTTTGCATACGATTCTGATTTTGGCAACTTTTCTTAATAATTGCCTAACCTTACTTTACTAAATCATTCCTCTCAGGTGTGCAGTTGCCAACTTTTTTTGATTTATTAACCGCAAAGTACGCAAAGTACACAAAGGAAGAGAAGGAATGAAGTTGAGAATTTTTGAGCAGGAAGAGAAAAGTTCCAGCCTCAGCCCTATTTTAAACGTCTCAAGCTGTAATAGGCTGTCCAATAGAATGCACTTTGATTAAACTGGTTGTTCCTGACATACCAATTGGTACTCCAGAGGTAATTACAACTTTGTCACCTTTTTGCACAAAACCATTTTCTACCACTGTGTTAACCACATTGGTAAACATCTCCTCTGCATGATGAACAGGGTTGATTAACAAAGGTTCTACACCCCAAGATAAAGCCAACTGACGATAGGCAATGGGTTCAGAAGTCAGGGTAATAATTGGTGTCAGAGGACGATATTTAGAAATCAATCTAGCCGTATTTCCAGAAGTTGTATTACAAAGAATCGCCTTAGCACCTGTTTCATAAGCAATGCGACAAACCGCTTGGGCAACTGATTCTGTAACACTCAGACGACCGGCTTCATGATTCCAGGTATGTTTAGCACCCGCTGGCAATGCTTTTTCCGTTTGCAAAGCGATATTGTGCATTGTTTGTACCGCCGCAATGGGATATTCACCCACGGCAGTTTCTCCCGACAACATCACCGCATCTGTACCATCCAAAATGGAATTAGCCACATCCGTTGCTTCGGCGCGAGTGGGGTCAGGGGCGCTAATCATCGACTCTAACATCTGCGTAGCTGTAATCACAGGCTTACCCATCAAATTACAGAGACGAGTGATATCTTTTTGAATTAATGGCACTTGGTGAATAGGCATTTCTACTCCCAAATCACCACGGGCAATCATAATCGCATCAGCAACTTGTAGGATGTCATTTAACTGGGCGACAGCTTCTGGGCGTTCAATTTTGGCAATCAGACGGATTTTAGAACCAGCGGCTTCAATCATGCGTTTTGCCGGTTCTAGGTCTTGGGGCGATCGCACAAAAGAAACCGCTACCCAGTCTACACCCAATTGAATCCCAAACCGTAAATCCTGCAAATCCTTTTCTGTAATGGAACTCACAGGTAAAGGAGTAGCAGGTAAATTTACACCCTTATGAGAAGAAATCAACCCCCCAATATCCACATGAGCGCGAATTTTATCAGCATCACGACTGGTTACAGTTAATTTCACCCGACCATCATTAATCATAACTGGTTCACCAGGTCGGATCATTGCAAATAAAGTAGGTAGAGGTAGGGGAAGTTCATCAATATTTTCCCCCTTTTCCTGTAACAGAAAAGTCACCTCACTCCCAGCTTCCAGCATCAAACCTTCCGGTGGTAACTTCCCCAAACGAATTTTCGGACCACACAAATCCTGCATAATCGCAACAGGTCTTTTTAACTCATCACTAATGCGTCGTAAATGGTGAAAAGTTTGAGCGTGAGCTTCATAAGCACCATGCGAGAAATTCAACCGAGCCATATTCATTCCCGCTTCCACCAAAGCTTGCAGCTTTTCCGGTGCAGCAGTAGCAGGACCAACAGTACAGATAATCTTGGTTCGACGCATCATAAAAAGTAGGGGGTAACGGTCTAGGTAGTGCAACCTCGTTAAGCCCATACTGGGGACTGGGGATTGGTGATTAGTGACTGGTGACTGGGAAGAGATGGGGAGGTAGGGAGGCAGAGAAATTTTAGATTTTAGATTTTAGATTTTAGATTGGAGATAACAAAAACAATCCAAAATCCAAAATAGCCCAATCCCCAATCACCAGTCACCAGTCCCCAATCACCTATTTGCCATTGACAACATCAAATCAACAACACGGTTAGAGTAACCCCATTCGTTGTCATACCAAGAGACAACTTTAAAGAAGTTAGAATTTAATTCAATTCCTGCACCTGCATCAAAAATGCTAGAGTGGGCATCACCTTGAAAATCTGTAGAAACTACTTCTTCATCGGTATAACCCAAAATACCTGCTAACTCACCCTCAGCAGCTTTTTTCATTGCTGCACAAATTTCTTTGTAACTTGTAGATTTGACAGTTTTGAAAGTTAAGTCAACTACCGAAACATCAGGGGTAGGAACTCTAAAAGCCATCCCTGTCAACTTACCTTTCAACTCTGGTAAAACCAAAGCCACAGCTTTAGCCGCACCAGTGGAAGAAGGAATAATATTTTGAGCCGCACCTCTACCACCGCGCCAGTCTTTTTTACTTGGTCCGTCTACTGTAGGTTGAGTAGCAGTCATCGCATGAACTGTAGTCATCAAACCTTCAGCCAAACCAAAGTTATCATTAATAACTTTAGCAATTGGCGCTAAACAATTTGTAGTACAACTAGCATTGGAAACAATTAAATCCTTTGCAGGATCATAGGATTGATGGTTTACACCCATCACCATTGTTTTCACTTTTTCAGGATCTTTTGTAGGTGCAGAAATCACAACTTTTTTTGCACCAGCTTTTAAGTGATTTTCCGCCCCAGCATAATCAGTGAAAAGTCCTGTAGATTCCACAACATAATCTACACCTAATTTACCCCAAGGTAATTCTGCGGGATTTCTGACAGAAACACAGGGGATAAAATGCCCATCAATTACCATGCCATCTTCCCTAGCTTCCACCTTACCTTTTAACTTACCGTGTGTGGAGTCGTACTTTAAAAGATAAGCCAAATTATCCGGTGGTACTAAGTCATTAATCCCCACAAATTCAATGTTAGGATTATTAATACCCGCACGGAGTACCAAACGACCGATCCGCCCAAAACCGTTAATAGCGACTTTCAACTTAGCCAAAATTTAACCTCCTGTTTGTAGAGATTTAACCAGAGAAAATTGGCCAGATTAATTCTACTCTGACTTAGCTGATTCTTACAGTAAAAAAAGTCATAAAGCTGATTTATTTGGTATATTTTAATGTTTGGTAATTGGTAATTGGTAATTGGCAGAAGTGTTGAATGTTAAGAAATCTGTGATAAAAATAGCCCAAAATATATTAAAATTTGAGCAAGCTATATCAAAATATTGATTTGATCATGATTATAAATTCATTTCCCAAGATTGTCAAAGAC
>NZ_JACJUZ010000158.1:0-2144 GCF_014299995.1 Sphaerospermopsis sp. LEGE 00249
TTTAAGAGACAGCCCCAGTCCCCAGTCCCTAGTAATAGTTTCCTACTTTGCGATGACGTACTGCTGTCAGCGCATCTGGTTTGGAAACTTTGCCATCTTCAACAATGCAATATAAAATCCAATGATCGCTACATTCAATTTTGCTGACTACTTCACATTCCATGTATGCAAGTGCATCGGTTAAAATTGGTGAACCGTTTTTAGCAGTTTGAGTTTTCACACCTGCAAATCTATCCGCACCAGGAAGTAAACGTTTGAGGAAGTGTTTTTTCAGGTCTTGATAATTACCTTCTTCTAACACATTGATCACAAAGCGATCGCCTATTTGTAATAAGTTATCAATCGCTCGATCTTTAGCAACAGAAATGGTAAATCCTAATGGTTGAAAACTAGCTTGTGCTACCCAAGAAGCCATCATTGCACCGCTAATTTCACCTTTTTTAGCAGTGACAATATATAATCCGCTGCTAATTCTCCCCAACGCTTTTTCCATGTTCACGTCGAGAGATTTAATTTGTTTGATGTTGCGTTCTCTCACCACCCTTTGTCCCAAATCTGTACCCGCTTCTGTACAAATTTGATAAGTTGCTTCGTTGGGGATTTCTTTAATACGAATTGCGGGAAATGCTTCTTTAATTCCTAAGTCAATAAATTTACGACGTAGAGTATCAATCGGTTCATCATCACCACCATAGCATTCAAATAAACCTACAACTTGTTTATTTTTTGCTACAGCTAATAAAGAACTAATACCAGCTTGTGCTACAATTGAAGAAGTAGGTGGCATTCCAATAATTAAACCTGATGCTCTACCTGCTAATTCTTGAATTTCTTGAAAATCTGCTGTGTGTAAATCAACTACTTCTGAACCCACACCAGCTTTTTGCAAACCATCACCAATTGCATGAGCTAATTGCTCACTATAACCATAACCGGAAACATAAAACAAACCAACCGTAGTTTCTGTTTTCGCTTGTCTTTGACTCCAATTTTGATAATATTCGGTTAAAACATCGAGGTGATGATATAATAATGGTCCGTGTCCATTGGCAATAATTTGAATGTTACCTAGTTCACCCATTCTCTTCATTGCATTCAATAAAGAACGAGCATTAGGACCCATTAAGCAATCATAATAAAACCGAAAATCAGCTTCAATTGCTTCTAAATCTTCGTCAAAGGTGCGATGATCACAAAAGTGCATCCCAAACGCATCACAAGTATAAAGAATTTGGGTTTTGCGATCAAAACTGAAAATTGTATCAGGCCAGTGTAAATTTGGCGCACTGACAAATTCTATTTCATGTCCTTGACCAATATTTATGCGATCGCCACTTTTAACAATTCTTTTGGAAAAAGGATCATGTACCAAACCTTCTAAAAATTGCAATGCTACTTTAGAAGCTAAAACAGTTGCTCTTGGTGCTAATTGTAATACATCTTCTACCAAACCACTATGATCTGGTTCTGTATGACTGACAATTATATAATCAATTGTTTTCGGATTAACTAAACCTTTGAGAGTGTCTAAATATAATTGACGAAACTTCTGATGAGAAGTATCAATTAAAACTGTTTGTTCACCCCTAATTAAATAAGAATTATAGGTTGTACCGTTTTGCAATCCAAATTCAATATCAAAGCGATCCCGATCCCAATCAAGAGAGCGTATCGCTGTTGTATTAGGAGCAATTTCTACAGTTTGTATAGTTAACCTTGGTTCAACTTTCTCTGATATTGCTACCATGATTTGTATCCGATTCTAAATAATATTCTTTTCTCCCCACCATTTTCTTCCTAAAATCTTTTTAAAGCTGTAATTAAGAATATATTTTGTAAAATTAAAGTGGTATCAAACAATGCTATTTTTCAGCATATTTTTTGACACGAAAATCTACTATAGTTATAGCCATCAACATAATATCAACAGAATTATGTAGGGGTTTAGCAATGCTAAACCCCTACAATATTAAGGGAAAATTTTGTGAGTATCTGTTAGTTTATTTTAGGAAAACAGTAACTAGAACACCGATTCATTAATCGTAAGGGCGAAGCATTCGGACAGAATATAAACTGGTTTCAGCGATAGGTTATCACCCGAATGCTTCGCCCCTACAAGAAACAGAAAAAATTTTTAACACCCA
>NZ_JACJUZ010000051.1:0-38506 GCF_014299995.1 Sphaerospermopsis sp. LEGE 00249
GCAGCACTTTCGCGTTGTTATTAGGCTCGTCGCTTATCCACCTGCTACTATCCGCAGGTGCATTTTCATAATTATTATGCCAATCATCTTCACACCACTCCCACACATTGCCGTGCATATCATATAACCCAAATTCATTTGCTACTTGAAAACTGCCTACTTCTGTGGTTTCTTCTCTATAAACTCCTTTTACTCCATTACCATAAGTGTACTTACCGTTATAATTTGCTAAATCCGTTGTTATTGTCTGGCCAAAATGAAAGGGTGTGGTTGTTCCTGCACGACAAGCATATTCCCATTCCGCTTCGCTGGGCAGTCTGTAGGGTCTTTTGGTGTAGTTTGATAGTCTAGCGCAAAACTCCACCACATCATGCCAAGAAACCCTTTCTACAGGGCGTTTTGCTCCTTTAAATTCCGATGGGTCTGGTTTTAGTTCTTTGTTGACTTGAGGTAACTGTGCTACCGCTTGCCATTGTGCCTGGGTAATCGGATATTTACCCATTGAAAAGGGCTTGATAGTGACTTTGTGTTGCGGTCTTTCGCTGCTATCACTTCCCTCTTCATTTTCTGGTGAACCCATGATCAAAGTTCCCCCAGGAATTAGCACCATTTCTAATTCAATGTCGTTTCCTAAGTTTTCTATAAAATATCGGGCGGTTTTTTTATGGCGATTAATAATAGTTTTGGGCATTGTTAGAAAATTAATAGAAAATAAGTAATTATGTCAGAATCAGGATGTCCAGGATTTTAGGATTAACAGGATAATTTATTTTAATTGACGTAATATATCTAGTTTACTATTTAATGACTGTAATTGCTCTAGTTTATCAACAGCATATTTAGCAATAATTAAAGCGTCTAATAAATCGTAAAGTCCAGTAATTATCCTATTACCTAGCATAAATTTATGATTCTGTGGTAGGCGGTTAAGAATAGGCACATACCACTTAATTAAATCGTAGGTTTTTTGAATAATTGGTAATTCGTTCATTTTTGCTCAAAAGGGTAAAAATTCAAAAAAATTTTTTAAAGCTCGCTTCGCTCGCTAAGGGTAGAGGAAAGAAGGGTAAAGGGCAAAAGGGCAAGAGTATAAAGGGCTACAAATTCCACGCAGCACCACACACAACACGAAAACCGCGGCTGAAGTGGTCGAAGCCCGCAACAAGAGAGCTGCGACGCGCCGAACGGCAACCTTCAGGATTGTTGCCCCAAGAACCACCGCGCAGCACTTTCGCGTTGTTATTAGGTTCGTCGCGTACCCACGCGCTACTATCCGCAGGTGCATTTTCATAATTATTATGCCAATCATCTTCACACCACTCCCACACATTGCCGTGCATATCATATAAACCAAATTCATTTGCTACTTGAAAACTGCCTACTTCTGTGGTTTCTTCTCTATAAACTCCTTTTACTCCACTAACATAAGTTTCCTTACCATAATAATTTGCCAAATCCGTTGTTATTGTCTGGCCAAAATGAAAGGGTGTGATTGTTCCTGCACGACAAGCATATTCCCATTCCGCTTCGCTGGGCAGTCTGTAGGGTCTTTTGGTGTAGTTTGATAGTCTAGCACAAAACTCCACCGCATCATGCCAAGAAACCCTTTCTACAGGGCGGTTTGCTCCTTTAAATCTCGATGGGTCTGGTTTTAGTTCTTTGTTGACTTGAGGTAACTTTGCTACCGCTTGCCATTGTGCCTGGGTAATGGGATATTTACCCATTGAAAAGGGTTTGATGGTGACTTTGTGTTGCGGTCTTTCGCTGCTATGACTTCCCTCTTCATTTTCTGGTGAACCCATGATGAAAGTTCCCCCAGGAATGGCTACCATTTCTAATTCAATGCCGTTTCCTAAGTTTTCTATAAACTGCTGTGCTTGTTTTTGGTACTTGTTAACACTTAATTCTGTTTTCTGTGTTAGCCCAAACAACTGTGATTTTTTGATTAATTCAATTTTGGCAAATGTAAAAGTAAAAGGTTGTAGTACATCATCTTTAATAGTAACAGTGGCACATTCAAATTCAAAGGTTTTGATTTCTGGAAAATCTAACTGTTGTGCTAAACGCGCATAATCTCCCCCTAAATTTTGCAATACTTCCTTAGTAATCTCCGCAAAGGGAAGAATTTCTGCTTTGGTGTTTTCATCCCAGTCAGAGTTAGCAAATAACAAAGCTTGAAAATTCTTGATTTGGATGCCAGCTTTCTGAGCTATATATTGAGAAACAGTCTCAAATACAGCATCAACTTCTGTCTTTCTAATAGAACGAAGTAAAACTTCTCTCACTCCTTTTACAAATTCATATCGCCATATTTCTGGTTGATTTTCTTCGCTCACTAACTTTAATTCTAACAACCCACTCATAAAAATTTCCGCCAAAATAATTGGCTTCCTTGGTTGGGGCAACATTTTTTCCTGAATTAAATGAATTACAGGCATACTTACCGGAGCAGATGCCATATAAATCGCCAATTTTCTCGCTAGAGGGGAAGCACTATGATAAAATGTATTAACTAATTTATTAACTAATAATTCTGGGTCTTTTGTTGTTTGTGAACTGGATAATTTATCTGTAGGTATTAATTCTTTCCAGTTCGGCATAAATACAATACCCACAGTGTCCATAGTACCTGTACCAGCCATCACTTTTGCCCAATATTTTAAAGATTCAGGTTCTAAAATCACAATAGGTAACTTTAATGCTTGATTGGGTTTTTCTTCTAACCAGATAGGGAAATCATGAACAGTCAATTGAGAATTGCGTGAACCTGGTTCAATCGCACTTAATGAAACGGAAATACCCAAATCTAAAACTGTGCGTTCCCATAATTGTTCGGGTAATAATTGTAGAACAGTTACCGGAACTTGTTTAGACCATAATTCTAATAATTGGTGTATTTCTCCTTCCCACCATAAAGAGGAAACACAGTCACTAATTAATAATATTAACCGTCTACCATTAGGTTCTAATAATTCTTTGGGACTGCGGGAACGTTGTTTTTTTGTAGTTTTTCCCTGCTGGTGAAAAAATTGCGGTTTACCATCATTTGCGTTTAAATTCCAAGTATAAACATTTCTAAAAGCTCCATGTCTTTCCATTAATTTGCGAAACTCATTGATAGTTTCTTCCCAAACAACCGTAGCGCGGTTTTCTTCAACAACTATCACCAAATCTAACCAACGTTCTCGCGCAGGTTTTAAAACTGGTATCCAAACATCATTTTCTGCTATTTGTTGAACAGTATTTTCTTCATCTAAAACAAATTTTATCCGAGATGGAACTTTTCGCATCAATGGCCGCAATGACCTACCAATTTCTAAAGCATTAGGTAAAGCAGCAACCGCAGGAGCTTTAAAAGGTACTCCTGATGATGAAGGTGTTGGTTTTTCAGGGGTTGGTTTTTCAATAGAATTAGAGGATGAATTAGAATCTATATCATCTTGAGTATAAGCTTTAGCTGTGGGTGCTTCTGTTTTTTCTTCTGTAGAAAAATCTGAATTTTCAGATTTTGTAGATGTTGAAGGTTCTCTTAGATTAGGTAGTATATTAGCGGTAGTCTGAGAACTCTGATTTGATTGCGTAACTTCATCAACAGATGCAATTGCTGATGGTAATTTTATCTGATTTGCTAACCAGAGAGCATCAGCAATATCCTCTGCACTCATGTCCAGTTCTAACTGTTCTAAAAGTCGAATCAATCTGTTAATCATGAGTCCTCTTAGCTATCTCATTAGCTATCTAAATATTTTAATATTTCTGCAATCAACTTTTTTTTAGTTGTATCTGTGGGGGATTGTTCATTAGTGACTAAATAGATAGCATTGAGAAGTTGGTCTGTTGCTAATTCCCCATTTAGACGTTTTTTGAGAAATTGATCAATTAAATTATCTGCTTCTTTAGATAGTTTATCATCTAACTGTAGATGTGCTTTAACTATCCGTTCTAATTCTTCTTGATTAGGTTCTTGAATATCCAATCTAATACAACGTCTTAAAAAAGGAGGAGGAAAATCTCGTTCACCATTACTGGTTAAAATCACAAAAGGAAAAGATGTACAGCGAACCCTACCTTGTTTAATAGTAGCTTTTCCATCTTTATCTGCTGTCTGTACTTCTACCTGATCTAATTTATCAGCTATGCGTCTTAGTTCCGGTATTTCAAACTCTCCCTCTTCAAAAATATGCAATAAATCATTAGGTAAATCAATATCACTTTTATCAATTTCATCAATTAATAAAACTCTGGGTTTATCAGATGGTAGTAAAGCTGTTCCTAGTGAACCCAAATTAATATATTTACCAATGTCTGCTAGATTATCTTTAGATTTTTTATCTTTTACATCTTGTAAATGTTGTATTGCCTCATCTAATAATCCTAGATTCAAATATTTACCAAGTTTATCTACATTATCCTTTTCTTTTGCATCTTGTAATCTGCCTATGGCATCATAATTATAAAGACCATCTTTTAATGTGGTGCGTGTGGTAATTGGCCAATGTAACACTTCTCCTAATCCTAATTCATAAGCGACAGCATAGGCTAAAGAAGTTTTACCTGTTCCTGGTTTACCTGTTACTAATAAAGGTCGTCGTAAATATAAAGCCGCATTGACTAATTCTACCTCTTCTGGACGGGCTTGAAATGTCTCAGCGCGTCTTTTTTTGGGGTCACTTTCACTATTATTAAAATCTCGCCAACTTGGTGGTGCTGGAAGTTTAGAACCCTCCTTTATCCACTTTTCATTAACTTCATTATTGCCTTTAAATATTTGCCAGTCGTTAGTCATAGTTATTACCTAATTGTTGATAATGATTGGGTTAGATTCAGGTGTTAAAATATAAGGATTTTCACAAATGAGAATAATATCATTTCCTAATAGATGATTATCACTATTATTAATTCGTGATTCTAAGCGGTTTATTCTCACATTTTCTAGTAATTCATAAATACAGCAGTTTAGATCATGATTTTCTCTATTTTGATAATCTGTTAAAGAAATTTTATCTCTATGACATATAGCTAAAGGAATTACATTACTCTGTAATGAACCAAAAATTTTAGAAATTTTATCAGTATCATTTTTGATATGGTCATCAAATATATTTAAAATAATACCAATTGCTTGATTTACAAAAGCAGAAAAACTGTTAGCATCATATTCATGTATTTTTGGAAAATTATTACAGTTTATATTCTGTAATTTCTCCCATTTGTCAATCCACTGTTGTTTTTTGACTCTCAGATATTGTTTGTCTAATCGTTCTACATCTCGAACAATTACTCTGTACTTCTCACCAATAGGACTTGTTTCACCAAAATCATTTATTTCCCATTGTTCAACAGGATAAGTAAGATATTCTTTAGGTAGAAAAAATACTATATTTATATGTTTTTCTAGAGAAACATTTATTTTTTCGGTCAAGAGAGAATTTAAAATTTTGGGGATATCCTGAATTTTAAAACTTTGATCATGAGAATCACAAATATCAATTGTATGATAGTATGAGCTATCTATTATATAATTTTGAATATTAGGAATAACCCAACCACTAATTTTAAATCTTGGATTTTTTGATCTTGATTTTGTTTGTAATGGTTCTATTTTAATTAATATATATGATTCTGGTATAATATTTGGGTTTGGCTCATCCGTACTATGTGCAGATGTTGAATCAAAATTTTCTATATCAGATTTTAATTCTTCTATTTGCTGATCAGTATCCTTCATTTCTTTCTCAAGGATGTCTATTTGTCGCTGCAAGTTATTTTTATCTTGAGCATTTCCCGTTGCATTAAGTTGTTCACAAAGTGCTTCATAATCCTTTTTTAGCTCTTTGTATCTCTTTTCTAATTGCTCAAGTTTAATATCATCAGGTTTTGCCATATTACAAAAAATCTCCATACCATAATTTATTATCAAAATTGTTTAATTATTTGATTAGATGGGTAGGGATTTATCATTGCTAAACCCCTATAAATAGATGAGAATTTGTCATAGGAAATTATTTACTTTCCTTTTTGATTGCTTGTCTCACCACTTCTATATCTAACTCCAATATACGAGCAATTTGTTCTACAGTTAACCCCTCACGTAACAGTTTAGGAATCGTTTCTAACTTCACCTCTTCCTTGATCTCTTCCCTAACTTCTTCCTTAACTTCTTGATAAAATCGAGTTTGTTGCCATTCTGTTAATCCAAACATTGCTTCTAACTCCTGACGGCTATAGGATGAAAATTTGTAAATCGTTTTCATTTTATCATTTTAAAATGGTGATCACCCGATCATTTTTAACTGTTCAACGACATCATTCATATCCTTTTCAATCCTGTTTAATTGTCGCTGCAAGTTATTACGACTTTCGGCATTTTCTGTATAATTCAATTGGTTATAAACGGCTTCATAATCACCTTCTAAAATTACTAATCTTTTGTTCAATTCCCTAGCTTTAATTTCTTGGACTCGACTCAAAGAGGGAGAAGAATTTATTGATGGTTGCTGAATAGATTGATTTAAAAAACTCCAAGCTTCAACTAACACAGTTGTAGAAATCATAAATGCTGCTTTTACACCTTCCCGCTTTTTCTCTGCGGCCACAGCCATTCCCACAACTCCCTGTAATGTTTCATCCCAAATAGGAGAACCACTAAAACCAGGTTCAACTTGATAACCAGGAACTTTAATTGCCTCCATTTGTACACAACCAGTACCTTGAACATCCCGCAATTCACCACTAGCCCAAACACCAGTATCATGTCCTTGGGGAAAGCCAAAAATGCGGAATTTATGCTGCCAATAGTCTGATGTAGTGACAAGTTTTACAGGACTTACGCCCATTGGTAAAGTTTCCTCTATCTGTAACCCAGCAATATCTTCCTTACTTTGTCCCGGGTTCACAGGTTGCCAAAATACAACCTTAGCTTTTAATTTTTGTCCAGGTGCAATCAGGGGAAAATCAAGTTCTATAATGCCATCTGGTGATTCTTGTATGTTAGTGATAATACTCAAAGCGGCTGTCACCACATGAGCGCAGGTAAGCAAATGGTACTGACTCACCAAAAAACCAGCACCGATAACTTTACCGTTTTTATTATAAATGCGAGCGATCGCACTTTTAAAGGTTACAAAATAATTTGCTGTTGACATGGAAGCTGTAAATCTTAGTCTTTACTCCACTTAACAGTTACTTCAAAGGTAACTTCCCCACCTACGGAAGTTAATATAGCGCCAGCATCAGCACTGAGTTTGACACCAAACTTCACTTCCATTTCTTTCGGACCTAAATCTTTAAATTTATTATTCAGACTAGCCACCACAGGCTTAATATTATCTATCGCTTCCGAAAATGTTTTTTGTGCCTTTGCAATTTCTTTTCCAGAAGGTAGTGCCACTTTCTCAATAGCAGTAGATGTATCTTCTGATTCTTCAACTTCTACTAAAAAAGCTGTTCCATCTTCTAAAGCAAACTCAACTAATTGTTTTTCTGCCATATTACATATATATGTTACTATTCAGACTATGCAACGTCAAATATACAACATTGCCAACATATTTGTACAGCAGAAAATAGCACTAAAGACAGTTGTCTTATGGCTAAAGGCAGACTTACCCCAAAATTACCCCAAATTTATCCCAAACAACAAAGGACGAGCATTAAACCCGTCCCTATACTTATTGATAAAACCTGTAAATAGCTTGGTTTTGGCTGTTTTCTCTCAAAGGCGACACCCAGATTCGAACTGGGGGATAAAGGTTTTGCAGACCTCTGCCTTACCACTTGGCTATGTCGCCGCACTCACAATTACTTATATTATCACCTTTATTCCCAAATTGCATCCCCTGGGGAAAAATTTTTTTGGTGATTGGTGATTGGTGATTGGTGATTGGGTTATTAACTTCCCCTACCTCCCCTATTTCCTATTCCCTTTTAACTTCTTAACTGTCACCTGTCACCTGTCACCTGTCACCTGTCACCTGTCACCTGTCACCTACTCAGGATAACTTCACCTCATCAGCAAAGTTACCCCAGCGGACAAAGTGAAATGGACCTGCGACAGAACCCCAAAGATGCTCATCGGTGTCTGGATCTCGTCCTTTGTCCCAACTGATGAACTTATCTCCATCAATTTCAAATTTACTATCCAAGTAAGTTCTTTGTCCTTTGCGGACGACGATACAACCTTTACCTGGTTCAACGTGACCTCTAAAACAATTCCCAGTCCACTCTACAATCATGTTACAACCGGAGAGTTTTTCCAGGCGATCGCCACTTAACTGATACAACCTTCCTAAATCACGGGATGCACCGAAAAAGTCTTTTTCTTCTTTTACCGTGTAGTTTTCAATCAGGATTTTCTCACCCTCTGTCACTAACTTCAATACCCGCAACCGATAAGGGTCATTGAGCATATAATCATAAGCCTGTTCTACAAAAAAACTCACCCCCGATAACAACCCATAAGGGAGAGGACGCATACAGACACGAATATGGGCGTAAAAAGCCGGATTTTCAAACACTTGAGCTTGATTACTAAAATCAGCGGCCATCCAACGGGCTAAGGTAAGAATATCAGTGGAATGAGTCATAGTAATTTAAAATCCCATTAACCAAAGCGTCCTGCAACATAATCACGGGTACGCTCATCTAATGGATTACGAAAGATTTGACTTGTATCACCAAATTCTACCATTTGCCCGATCCTACTTTCATCGGTGCTAAAGAAAGCAGTAAAATCAGAAACGCGGGTTGCTTGCTGCATATTATGAGTCACAATCACTATTGTTAACTCAGATCGCAAGCTATGAATCAATTCTTCAACTTTCAATGTAGCAATAGGATCTAAGGCTGAACAAGGTTCATCCATTAATAAAACTTTTGGTTTCACTGCTAAAGCACGCGCAATACATAAACGTTGTTGCTGTCCACCAGAAAGACCTAATGCAGATGTGTTAAGTTTATCTTTCACTTCATCCCAAAGTGCTGCACCTTTGAGCGCCGATTCCACTATTTGATCTAATTTAAATTTGGGACATTTACCAGCAATTCTCACACCATAAGCAACATTTTCATAAATACTCATGGGAAAAGGATTTGGCTTTTGAAATACCATGCCAATTTCTCGCCGCAAACGATTAATATTAATGCGGGGGTCATAGATATTTTGTTCATAAAATTCTATGCTTCCTTCAACTTTGACTTTACCTTCTAATTCACTAATCCGGTTTAAGGTTTTAATGAAGGTAGATTTTCCGCAACCACTAGGACCAATGAGTGCAGTAACTTGGTTCTTATAAATATCTAATGATATGCCTTCGATAGCTTTGTAATTACCATAATAAAAACTTAGGTTTTTAATTTTGATGGCTGGAATTAGGTTACTCATGATTATTTTAGTGATAAAAAACGGTGAAAAGTATTGGTGAAACAATTAATAATTACTTGAATCTGCTTTTACTACTTAATAAACGAGAGATGAGACTAAAGAACAAAACTAAACTCAATAAAATGATAGAAGTTGTCCAAACTAATTTGTTAATTTCTGGGTCAGGATTATTGTAAAGATTGAAAATTAATACAGGTAAAGAAGCAGTCGGACTCATTAAACTATCGGACCAGTTTTGACTAAATAAAGCTGTGAAAAGTAATGGTGCTGTTTCACCTGATGCACGGGCGATCGCTAATGCAATACCTGTAGTAATTCCGGGAATTGCTGATTTGACAACAACCCTAAATGTAGTTTGAAATCTTGTTCCTCCTAATGCAGCAGAAGCTAAACGTTGTTGAGTGGGAATTAGTTTTAATGCTTCCTCTGTTGTTAAGGCAATTATTGGTAACATAATCACAGATAAAGCAAAACCACCAGCAAAGGCGCTAAATTTTTTAGTAATTAAAACAACGACTCCATAGGCAAACATTCCTACAACAATTGAAGGTACACCTGTGAGGATAGAAGTTAGAAACCGCACAAAATTAGTAATTTTATTAGTTTTACCAAATTCTGCTAAAAATATGCCGGTCATTATCCCTATGGGAATGCTTAATAATGCCCCAAAACTAACCATAATAATAGTACCAATAATGGCATTAGCAAAACCATTTTCAATCAGTGGAAGGTAAAACATTTCTGATTTTAACCCAGAAATTCCCCTTGATATAATTTCCCACAAAATTGATGCTAGTGGAAACAATGCCAACAAACTCAATATGAATGATAAACCATTCATGGCATAGCTAAACAAACGCCTCTGAGTTGGTAGCGGGCTGAGTAATTCTTTAGGTAAAGATTCAATATTTTCTGGATTTATATAGCTACTCATGGGATTTTGGATTTTGAATTTTAGATTTGGGATTTTTTGAGATGTTTCTGAATTTATGAGCAATCTGTTTGTCTATATTTGAAAGCTGAAAGCTGACTAAGAATTTTTCTTGCGTACCCATTGCACTAATAGCACAGCACCGATATTAACTGCTAAGGTTAAAACAAACAAAATCAAACCTAAATAACTCAATGAACCAATATGTAAACCAGGTTCAGCTTCGGCAAATTCATTAGCTAGAACAGCGGGAATTGTATAAGCTGGATCAAGTAAAGATAGACTAATTTGAGCCGAGTTACCAATTACCATTGTTACTGCCATTGTTTCACCAAGTGCGCGGCCTAAAGCTAACATTGCTGCACTTACCATTCCTGAAAAACCTGCTGGTAATAACACCCGAAAAATGGTTTCCCAACGAGTGCTACCTAACGCCATAGATGCACTGCGTAATTCTTTAGGAACAACCATCAAAACATCACGAGAAATAGCGGCCATTGTCGGTAAAATCATAATCGAGAGAATAATTCCCGCCGTTAACATATTATTACCTGTGGGATATTCAGTATTGAAAAAGGGGATAACTTTAAAAGTTTTACCTAACCATTGTTCAAAGGGTTCGATAATGGGAATAAATACAAAAATTCCCCATAAACCGATAATTACACTGGGAATTGCAGCAATTAATTCTACTACAAAAGCAATAATATTTCTGACTACTAATGGTAAAAAGTCTTCACTCGTTACTAGGGCGACTGATATACCTATAGGCACAGTCAATAAAATAGCGATCGCACTACTTACCAAAGTACCATAAATATAAGGTAATGCCCCAAAAACTTGATTACCTGTATCCCAATCTTGACTCCAGATAAACCCTAAACCAAATTGAAAAACCGCTGGTTTAGCTTCTTGGAAAATTACCCAAGTCATGACAAATAAAATTGCTACAGTAATGGCAGCAAATAGATAAACTAGAAATGTAAATCCTTGATCAAATCTAAAATTTAATCCACCAGTAACAGTTAAGTTGATATTTTCATCATTTACTTTTAAGTATGATGATTGATTGTGATCATTATTTTCAAAAGAATTGTTCATAATTAATCAAAACAATTAAAGTGAAATATTTAGTTATCCAAAGTTCAATAGTGAATTGAGAAAGGATTCAGAATCAATGAGAGTTTTCCATTTATGATTATTCTGACTCCTGACTCCTGTACGGGCGAAGCATTCGGGCGATAAATTTTCAATTTTTTCACAGGCTATTTTCCGAATGCTTCGCCCCTTGCCTAGTTTTGATTATTTAACGGTAGTATTTACTGTTTGTAAAACACGATTGACGACATCATTAGGAATTCTGGTGTAATTCATGTCATCATTAAATTGTTGACCATCTTTGAGTACCCAGTTAATCCATTTTTTAATCGCATCTGCTTTAGCTGGAGTGGGATAATTTCTATAAATCATCATCCAAGTTAAACCCACAATAGGATAACCCTGATTAGGATCACCTACAAATACACGATAGTTAGCTGGAAAAGTTACACCTGATAAAGCTGCATTTGCAGTTGCTAAAGAAGGTGCAACAAATTCTCCTTTTTTATTTTGTATTTCTGCTGATCTTAATTTGTTTTTAGTAGCGTAGTCATATTCAACATAACCAATAGCTCCGGGAGTACGAGCAACTAAAGCAGCTACACCGGGATTACCTTTACCTTTGAGGACATTTTTTAAATTCCAGTTAGGAGCAGTATTAGCACCAATTCTACCTTTAAAGTAGGGATTAATAGAACTCAAGTGATTGGTAAAAATGAAAGTTGTACCGCTACCATCAGCACGAACTACAAATTTAATCGGTTGATTTGGTAAATTTACCCCTGGGTTATCAGCTTTAATTTGTGGATCATTCCAGTTAGTAATTTGTCCAGAAAAAATTGCTGGTAGGGTTTTACGAGACAATCTAAGTTTGTTTACCCCTGGTAAATTGTAAACTACAGAAACTGCACCACCAGCAGTAGGTACTAAAATTACACCATTTTTAACTTTAGCCATTTCATCATCTTTCATAGCTGCATCACTAGCACCAAAATCTACAGTACCAGCAATAGTTTGACGAATACCACCACCACTACCAATTGCTTGGTAATTAATTTTTAATTCAGGATGTTTCTTTCTTACTTCCCGTGCATAACGTTCATAGAGAGGTGCGGGAAAAGTTGCTCCTGCACCGTTCAAAGTTTGAGCTTGAGCAACTGCTGTGAAAATAGGACTAAATGCTACGGCCGCTGTTACTACAGAAGTAGTGAATGCACGGCTAAAAATGGTGGTTGAAATGTTCATAATGCCTCATTTTGAAGGATGTTTTACCTGATGGAATTACAGCCTTATATAAAGTTTATACTTGCTGATTAACTAGAAATTAATAACCGTCAAAGAATAGATTAAACTATGTTTAAATTTCTTTCTAAAGGACTAGTGATAGTAATTTTGTTCACCAAGTTGTGTAAAGCCGAATCATAATTTTTATGATTTT
This sequence comes from Sphaerospermopsis sp. LEGE 00249, assembly GCF_014299995.1. Lineage (NCBI taxonomy): Bacteria > Bacillati > Cyanobacteriota > Cyanophyceae > Nostocales > Aphanizomenonaceae > Sphaerospermopsis > Sphaerospermopsis sp. LEGE 00249. The sequence continues at coordinate 12,850 of NZ_JACJUZ010000051.1, forward strand.
ATGCAATTAAATGTATATTCACGGTTGTAAAAGTTGCGTGTTTCACCATAAATAAACCCAGCAGGGTCATTATCAGAACCCCTGCTAGGAAATTAGTTGATATTTGTGCCATGTTTGCGCGGATCAGCGTTTATTTGTCCTAAATAATGCCTACCCCTACTTAAAATAACTATATATAGTATGTAAATAGGTTAAGAACAATCATATAATAGGTTAAAATGCTGTTAAACTTATTTTTCCTCAATTCGTAAAATTGCAGAGTTAAATTACTGAGTGGAAAATCCAAATCGCTGATATTTTAGTAATCTAAATTAATGGTAAATTTTCAAAGCTTCCCGACGGAGGCATTGATCACAGCACAATTTGAATATTCAAACATCTACAGTTATGGCGCTCATAGTTCAAAAATACGGTGGTACATCTGTTGGTTCGGTGGAACGTATCCAAGCGGTTGCACAACGGGTTTATAAAACTGTACAAGCAGGAAATTCCGTTGTCGTCGTCGTTTCCGCAATGGGTAAAACCACTGATGGATTAGTTAAACTAGCTAATGAAATCTCTCAAAGTCCTAACCGTCGGGAAATGGATATGCTGCTTTCCACAGGGGAGCAAGTCACTATTGCTTTACTAAGTATGGCTTTGCAGGAAATTGGACAACCTGCTATTTCTATGACTGGCGCTCAGGTAGGTATTGTTACTGAAGCTGAACATACTCGCGCTCGCATTTTGCATATTGAAACAGAGCGGTTGATGGGGCAGATTAATTTAGGTAAAGTCGTTGTTGTAGCTGGTTTCCAAGGAATTTCTAACACTACAGCAATGGAAATTACCACCTTGGGGCGTGGTGGTTCTGATACTTCCGCAGTAGCTTTGGCGGCGGCTTTGGGAGCAAATTTTTGTGAAATTTATACTGATGTTCCAGGGATTTTAACTACAGATCCGCGCCTTGTACCGGAAGCGCAGTTAATGACAGAAATCACCTGTGATGAAATGCTGGAATTAGCTAGTTTGGGTGCAAAGGTATTACATCCCCGTGCGGTGGAAATTGCCAAAAATTATGGTGTTCCTTTGGTGGTAAGGTCTAGTTGGACGGATCAGCCTGGTACATGGGTAACATCGCCAAAAGTGCAAGAACGGGCGTTAGTCAATTTAGAATTAGCTCGTCCTGTGGATGGGGTAGAGTTTGATATAAATCAGGCTAAGGTGTCTTTATTGCGTGTACCTGATAAACCAGGGGTAGCAGCAAGGTTATTTAATGAAATTTCCCGTCAACAAGTAGATGTAGATTTAATTATTCAATCAATTCATGAAGGTAATAGTAACGATATTGCTTTTACCGTAAATACACCTATTTTGAAACGAGCGGAAGCTGTGGCTGCGGCTATTGCACCAGCTTTGAGAAATCAACCCAATTCAGATGAAGCAGAAGTTTTAGTAGAAAATAATACTGCAAAGGTGAGTATTTCTGGGGCGGGAATGATTGGCCGTCCTGGTGTAGCTGCTAAAATGTTTGTAACCTTGGCGGAAGCGGGTGTAAATATTCAAATGATTTCTACCAGTGAAGTTAAGGTGAGTTGTTTGGTAGATGCGGGAGATTGCGATCGCGCTATTGCTGCACTTTGCAACGCTTTTGAAATTACTGCTTCTCCTGCTGTTCTATCTTCCCCAACTCCCGAATCTCCCGCAGTGCGTGGTGTCGCTTTAGACATGAATCAAGCGCGGTTAGCTATTCGTCAAGTTCCCGATCAACCAGGAATGGCGGCGAAATTGTTTGGTTTATTGGCAGAATATAATATTAGCGTGGATATGATTATTCAATCACAACGCTGTCGGGTGATTGATGGGGTTGCGCGTCGGGATATTGCTTTTACCGTTGCGCGGATGGATGCAGAAAACGCCCAAAAGAAATTAACCCAAGTTGCAGATCAGTTAGGATGGGGTGAGGTAGTTTTGGATAATGCGATCGCTAAAGTGAGTATTGTTGGTTCGGGAATGGTTGGACAACCAGGTATTGCCGGGAAAATGTTTACAGCTTTAGCAGAAAATAAAATCAATATCCAAATGATTGCCACTTCAGAAATTAAAATTAGTTGTGTTGTAGGACAAGATGAGGGTGTGAAGGCTTTGCAAGTTATTCATACAGCGTTTGGGTTAGCTGGAAGTGAAAAATTTGTAGTACCCGCGTGAAAATAATACTCAGATCCTCGACTTCTCAAAGAAGTCGGCGATCTATTATTAGGAATTACCATTCAAGTCTTTAGGCCACAGTAAGGGCGAAGCATTCGGACAATTAATTATTAATAATTAGCTAATTCTTTGATCGCTTCTTCTTTGAGTCGTTGACGAATAGACAAAGGTGCTATTACTTCTCCATTTGGCCGCCAGTCTCGTAACCGCATCAAAACATTAATATCCCCAGTACGTATCCAAGCTTGATAATAAATATCTTGTTTATTTCTGTGTTTGATAATATCTAATATTTGCTGCTGCTGGGTTTCAGGAATGTCTGCTGTAATTAAATTTGCTAATTTTTCATAGGCAATACGCTGGAAAGAATGATGGCGAAAGGTGTTATCTACATACCATTGGGCAAATGCTGGGGGAAAACGAATGATCAATAATTCCCGTTGTAGGTAAAAGTTGAAACCCCAAGCTTTTTCTAATTCTGTCTCTACATATTCTGGGGTGGGTAAGTTGCCACTGTGCCACATTTCTTTTAATTCTTTGGGTATACCCGGATCTCCCCAGGGAAGAATTTGCAATTTTTCTGAGGCGATGCGGTCCAGTCGGTAGTTGTGCCATGTTATATTTCCTTGGGGATCTATACCATAGGCGCTGAGATATTTGGCACGTCGGAGGTAATGCAAACACACTGGATAAACGGTTATTTGTACTTTGCTTGCTGTAGCTGCGATCCAATATTCAAACTGCACTACTCCAGCGGCTGGTATACGCCACAGTTGTTCTAGCTGTTCTTGATAGTTGTCTACTTGATCCTGCATTTCTGGGGAGAGTATATAGTCTAAATGCAGAAATATCCGTTGTTGTGGTTCTTGGATGGTGGGGGATGTATGGGTATGATCTACTATTTGTTCCCACAAGTTTTGAATGATGATATCTAGGTTTGGCTGCACAAAGGATATGGACTCTAAGACGTGCAGTAGTTCCCAGGTTTGGGGTAGGGACAGTTGGGTAAAGGTTGCTTGTGCTGTTGCAGAAATTGTTGGTGCTGGTAGTTCGGTTTTAGAGAGAGTTTGATATTCTCCTTTGACTACTGTTTGCAGCCATCCTAAACGAGTTAGCTGTTTGAGATCATCTCTGAGGGAACGATGAACTGTGGCAAAGGGGGGTTGTTGTAGTTGTTGGTGCAGTTGTTGGGAACTGATGCCGGTGAGTTGTTGTATTTCTTGTTGCCATTGGGTTTGGCAAATGTGGCTATTGGCAGTTTGAATAATTTGCCATCCGCTTTGATGACAGATGCAGGTGGGGTCCTGACATTTGGTGGTTATTTGTTCGGCGTTGAGTTTTTCGCTTTTGGGGTGATAGTAGGAAAATAGGCGATCGCGTAATTGTGCGTAGGTAAATTTTTTTGCTAGGTCCGTTGTCCAGTTTTCTTCCCCATACAGTTTATTTAATATTACCCATAGTCTAATTGAACGCTGCAAACGGTTGGCTAGTTGTCCTGCTGCTAACCAATGTAATATTTGTGGTGTGGGTGGATAGGGGAAGCTGTTCAATTTGATAATTGATAATTGATAATTGACAATTGTTTAAGAGGGTGTTTAAAATCTCTTTTTTCCAGGAGACAAAAAAACCAATTGCAGTAAGTATAATTTTCAATTGTACATTGTTTATTAGACATCTCCACAATAGAATGTATTAATTTGTCATAAGTTGTAGGGGCGAAGTAGGGGCGAAGCATTCGAGCGATTAATGATCGGTATTCACCAAAGGATATTTTCCGAATGCTTCGCCCTTACAGGGCGATAATTTATCGAAAAAATCAGACATCTAGATATCCCAAATGCTTCGCCTTGCCCCCATAAATAAGTTCCAGAATTTCTTTTCTGGAGATGTCTATTGTTTATTGTCTATTTTGGCAAGTTCAATTTTTTGTATTGGCACTGCAAAAGCTGATTAAATTACACAGGACTTACGCAACAGGGAACGAAAGTAGGGGTAATTCATGAATTACCCCTACGCAAGAATAAGGTTTTCAGTCACATCTTGCGTAAGTCCTAATTTATTACAACCAAGCGATCGCATTTTTTAGTAATTCTATCTTTTTTTCTCCCCAAGTTTTGTTTCCATCCCCTTGCGGGGAATTGGTTATGAAAAACAAGAAATTAATGAAAATGTTTCTAGTGTACTAGGAGATTGTTTCCATCCCCTTGCGGGGAATTGGTTATGAAAAACTTCTGATGTGACGCTGACCTGACCCCCGCCCCCGGTTGTTTCCATCCCCTTGCGGGGAATTGGTTATGAAAAACCCTACACTCATGGAGACCTTGTTACAAATAGCTTTCAAGGGGCGTTTGCGCCAAGCTACGGAAACAAAAATGTAACAAGCGAAGTCAGTATTTAATTTTTAAGGTACAGATTGCTGTTTCCAGCCAATAAATACAGAATAAAACAAAAACTTCCAGATGTCAACCCAAAAAACCAACATTTTTTGAAAATTACCAAAGATTACTAAATGTAAATCTTTATCAATTGATAATTGACAATTGATAATTGACAATTGTTTCATTCAAGGTTTAAAACCTCCTCTTTCAAGGGGAAAAAAATCAAAAAATGAGGTAATAACTAAATTTTATTTTGCTTGATTTCATCCTCAATAATTTGAGGTAATGCTGACTTAAATTAAATCTTACCCAAGGATAACTTAATTTGCATTTCCCAAATACTGACAACGCTTAAAAATACCTGAGTATTGGGATCACAAAGAAGTTGATAAACAGCAGGTGAAATTCTTGGAAAATCACTTGTCCACCAAATAAATACATTTTTCAGGTAAATAAACCACATTTTGATTTAGGTTTCGCGTCAACAATGTAGGGGCGAAGCATTCGGACAATTAATTATCGGTTTTTACCTAAGACTATGATCCGAATGCTTCGCCCTGACTGTGGTCTTAGGTTTTACCTAAGACTATGATCCGAATGCTTCGCCCTGACTGTGGTCTTAGGTTTTACCTAAGACTATGATCCGAATGCTTCGCCCTGACTGTGGTCTTAGGTTTTACCTAAGACTATCATCCGAATGCTTCGCCCTTACTGTGGTCTTAGGTTTTACCTAAGACTATGATCCGAATGCTTCGCCCTGACTGTGGTCTTAGGTTTTACCTAAGACTATGATCCGAATGCTTCGCCCTTACTGTGGTCTTAGGTTTTACCTAAGACTATGATCCGAATGCTTCGCCCTTACTGTGGTCTTAGGTTTTACCTAAGACTATGATCCGAATGCTTCGCCCTTACTGTGGTCTTCGGTTTTACCTAAGACTATGATCCGAATGCTTCGCCCTTACTGTGGTCTTCGGTTTTTACCTAAGACTATGATCCGAATGCTTCGCCCTTACTGTGGTCTTAGGTTTTACCTAAGACTATCATCCGAATGCTTCGCCTGTGGTCTAAAGACATAGCGCAGGGTTGTTCCTGGTTCGGTTAAATAGAGTGTAGTCATAGGAAACAGGAAATTAAGAAAGTAGGGGTTTAGCAGTGCTAAACCCTTACAACACTTTGGAGGTATAAACGAAGTATTAATGTTTCCTCCTGTATCAGTAATCATTTTGCCTTGAGGTTAGAAGACCCCTTTTCTATCGGGGTGAAATAATACACCTATTGAATTGACAATTGATAATTGACAATTGATAATTTATGAAAGAGACAATTGATAATTGACAAGTTATGAAAGAAAACATTATTAAGGAGAAAAGCTTTGATTTTGCAGTCCGTGTTGTCAACTTATATCAATATTTAAATAACGAAAAAAAAGAATTTGTTTTATCAAATCAATTACTGCTTTCTGGTACTGCAATTGGAGCATTAGTCAGAGAAGTAGAACAGGCAGAAAGTAAAGCAGATTTCATTCATAAATTAGCAATTGCCCTTAAAGAAGCAAATGAATCAGATTATTGGATAGAACTAATGTATAAAACAGATTACCTCACAGAAAAACAATACAAAAGCATCAAAAATGATATCACGGAGTTAATCAAACTTTTAACTTCAATCATAAAAACCAGCAAGAAAATTGTTAATTGTTAATTTTCCATTGTCAATTGTCAATTGTCAATTGTTCATATTTACAAATACAGGAACGGAGAAAAGCTGATGACTGAACCTGCTTTACGCTTGCTATTAAGTGAAACCCTGATGGTAGAGGCTTTACATTATCAGGTTTTATTGATTGAATTAACTAGGAGCGATCGCATTATCGAACCCCAAGACTTAACAGGTTTAGAACTTCCAGCAGGAATTGATACAACCGGTGGTGTGGTAATTTCGGGACGCGCACCCATTTGGTTATATGCTTATCTGATCCATGAATTACATCCTACCGCTTGGGTTGCTTGTTATGATCCCCGCATCGGTGCGATAGTCGTAGCTACTCACACTCGTTTAGTACAAATTGGACAAGTGTTCAAAATCATTCCCCCCAACGGAAGAACCCAGGAAGGAGATACTACACCAGAACAACAATGGTCTAATTATTTTCGTCAACTGGGAGAATTGAGAGCAAATAATAGCGCAAATTCTCCCTTGACAAAACCAGAAAAATTGTGTACAGCGTTGATGGTAGTTGGTCCCCCCGACAGTGGTAAAAGTGTATTTTCCCATGGGTTATTTCAAGCTTTGCTCAAAGAAAATCCTGATATTTATTTACAACGCGCACATTGGGACGGTGAAGGAAATTATGTGTTAGAAATGGGTGCAGAAGCTACCGATGAAGAAATCGAAGCCTTTAAAGCACGTAATCGCGGATCTTTAACAGAAAGATTTTTTCCCTACCAAGCGCAAGCTATTCTTCAGTTACGCAGACAAAAATCTTTAGTAATAGTAGATGTGGGTGGGATGGTGCAACCAGAAAAATTACCACTGTTGGAAGTTTGTACACATTATTTAATAATTAGTTCTCGACTAGAAGCGGTGGAAGGATGGCATAATTTTTGTGGTATTTGTGCTAATTTAATACCAGTTGGTGTCATTTTCAGCACTCTCACAGAAACGGAGATAGTTCATCAATTAGAACCTTATGTAGAAATGACTTGTGGTGCTTGGGTTAGAGGTAAAGCGCGTCCCATTCCTGATATTTTACTGGAACGGGTACAAGATATGATCAATTGATAATTGATAATTGATAATTGATAATTGATAATGGTTTCATTCAAGGCTTCCGCCGTGAGCGTCAGCCGAACGGTTTGAATCTTTTGCTTTCTAGGAGAAAAAAAGAAAAAATTTCCTATTTCCCCATCCTCTCACGAATGAGAGACAGGTAATTGTCAATTACCATTAGACATCTCCAAAATAGAATGTATTAATTTGTCATAAGTTGTAGGGGCGAAGCATTCGAGCGATTAATGATCGGTATTCACCAAAGGATATTTTCCGAATGCTTCGCCCTTACAGGGCGATAATTTAACGGAAAAATCAGACATCTAGATATCCCATAAGCTTCGACCTGTCTCCATAAATAAGTTCCATAATTTCTTTTCTGGAGATGTCTATTGTTGAAGAAGTGCCAAGAAGGAATAAAATAGTAGTCAAGCAAGGGAAAAAATGGTGATGAAAGGTAAAAGTTCGGTAACAATAGGAATTAGTTGGTGTTTAGCTTGGGGTAATGGAAGAAAACCGCAATTTGATATTTCTATTTTGCGGGAAATGTGCGAAGCTTTGAGAACTGGGGGAGAAGTTCCAGTAGAGGTAAGAACTATTGTTCAACAAGTGGAAGATTTGCAAAAAATTAAGGAAGATTATTTTCCTGAGACTTTGGAACAGCTAAAAAATGATTATTCTGATTTATGGAATCAAACAACTAATATCGGTTTAGTTTATGGGGGTGTGACTAAGGTTAAGCAGTATGTATTTGAATCAGCTAAAATTCAAGAAGTGCGTGGTGCTTCAGCTTTGTTAGATAGAATCAATTTAATTGATTTACCTGCTTTTTTCAATGTTAAAAATCTTCCTCAAATTTATAACGCTCAATGTAGCGATGTGAGAGCATGGTTAAATGATAATTTTCATCAAGATTATAATTTATCAGAAGTTCTCATTCCCGAATTAATCATCTATTCTACAGGGGGAAATATTCTGGCTTTTTGTCCTGCTGCTTATGTAAATGACTTAGCAGATGCTATTGAAAAACGCTATACCCATGAAACATTAACAGCTAATTCCTGTGCAGTTGGTGAGACATTTAGACCATTAGAAATTAGATTTGGTTTACTCAAAGAAAAAATCGAAGATACACCTTGGTTAGATTGGTATAATCAGAATTATCAAAAACAGATAGTTCAAGCTTATTTTGGGTTTCCTAAAGATGAAAAAGAACGGTTAGAAGCATTCAGAAACCGCAAAAGTTTTAACGAAATTACCACCAAATTAGCGATTTTATTTAATCAAAGACGTAGCGGTAATGATATTACTGGACGGAATACAAATCGTCGTTATCCAGTAATGTTTGAAACCCATCCTTATTTAATGAGAGATGGGAGTGATAGACGTTCTGCTATCATGAGAGTAGATGAAGGTTTAGCAAGAGAAACCAACTTTTCTGAAGCATCAGTCAGAAAATATTTAGTTGGTGATAGAGCAAAAGACGGAGACACAAAAGAACCAGAATGGTATTTAGAAACAAACCCAAAATGGCACAGAGGAATATTTGAAAGTTGGGTAAAAAGATTCGATAGATTTTTAGACAAACATCCCCATTTAAAAACTAAATATTATGGCAATATCCCACCTCAAAATGTAGAAATTCCCAAAACACTAACTCATGTATCCAATGCTAGTAAAGGTTTTATTGCTTATATTTATGCAGATGGTAATAACATGGGTGGATATATCCAAAAAATTCGCACCCCTGGAAAATACAAGAAATTTAGTTTAGATGTCAGCGAAGCTACAGAAGAAGCTGTATTTTACGCACTAGCAGAAAACTTACATCCTCATGAACTCAGAAATTTAAATGATGAAGATTCACAACTAAAAAATGGTCAACTTGTTCATCCTTTTGAAATCATTACCATAGGTGGTGATGACGTTTTTACCATTGTTCCTGCTAACAAAGCATTAGAAATTTCGCAAATAATAGGAGAAAAATTTGAAGAACTAATGATTAACAAAACAGTTGACAAATCAGATGAAATAGCAGATTATAGAATTGAACAAACTAAACCAGTAGACAAGAAAAAAATCCATCGTTATCAACCACAAACAGCAAAACCTTCAGAGTGCAAACTTAGCACATCCATAGGCGTTTTAATTACCGCTGATGATACACCAATTTACTACGCCCAAGACTTAGTAACACAATTACTGAAATCAGCCAAAGAAAAAGCCAAGAAATTAAAAAAAGTAGAATATCATGGAGGAACAATAGATTTTATCACCTTAAAATCTGTCACCATGATTGCATCTAATATTAAAGATTTTCGCCAAGAAGCATTAACTAAAGAAAGTCCGCAGAAATTAAAACTCTATGGAGGACCTTACACATTACATGAAATAGGGGGATTAATTCAATCAATAGCAGCATTGAAAAAAACCAAATTCCCCAAATCACAACTTTATCAAATTCGTAGTTTATTAGAACGGGGTAAACATACAGCGATTCTCAACTATCGCTATTTTAGAGTCAGACTGAAACAGGGAAAAACAGAATTACAACAACATTTTGAAGATGCTTGGTGTTTACCAAAGGATGATAAAAATGGTGGTAACTTAGCACCTTGGATGTATGATACAGAAGACAAAGTTTATGAAACAATTTGGCGCGATATGGTTGATATTTATGGATTTGTAGAAGAACCAAAAACCGAAGAATCAGAGAACTTAGAAAATTTAATTGCGGGGGTTGAGTCATGATTAAATTAGAAACAATTAATAATTCAATCCACACAAAAACCATCACCGCTATCATTGACACAGCATTATGTATAGGTGCTGGAGGTTCATCTGGTTCACTTGCAGATAAACCAATAGTTCGCAACGCAGAAGGAAATTTACTCATACCCGCTTCCCAATTAAAGGGAAGATTGCGCCATGAATGTGAGAAAATAGTTAGAGGTTTAAAATGGGATGTTTGCTATTCTCCCAACCCGCAAACCATGTGTCCCCAAAGAGCGGGTTTAGTGGGAAATTTTACCAGAGAAGAGTATATAATACCAAAAGATAAAAAAACAGAAGATAACAAAAATTATCATTGTTTAATTTGTCAAATTTTTGGAAATCCGGTTTTACCTTCTCGGATAATATTTGATGATTTAATTTGTGAAGAAGAACCAGAAAACTTACCAGAAATTATTCGTCCTGGTGTAACTATTAACCGTCGTCGTCGCACTGCTGAAGAAAGTAAACTTTACTTTTTAGAAACCTCACCCCCAAATACAAAACTGAGATTTACAGGAAATATTCACCTATTAAATGATGCACCTAGCTATACAAAACCATTAATATTAGCAGGATTGAAACATATTAACGCTTTAGGTGGAAGTAAATCAGCCGGTTTAGGTTGGTTACATTGGGAATTACCAGATTTAACAATAGAAAAAGAAGCATGGGAATTTTTCGCTAAAGGAAGTGAGAAAGAATGAAAAAAATCGAATTAGAAATCAAAGCTTTATCACCTTTAGCAATTGGACAAAAGAAACCAGGAGGTAATATTAGTGAAGTGGAAACATTTATTCCTGGTTCAGTCATTCGTGGTGCAGTTGCTAATCAAATATTGAAACAATCAAATCAAGAAATTACAGATGGTGATGATTTTCATCAATTATTTTTGAGTGAAAATCCCGCGATTTTTCAAAATGCGTATCCAGGACATGGTAAAATTAAATCAGAAGTTAGAGTCATACCTGCAACTGCTTTAAGTTCTAAAATCAAACCAGGGTTTAAAATATCAAAAGGGGATGGTGTTTTTGACACCTTAATAGACCGTTTTTGTGCAGAAAATTATGGTCAAGTATATGATTTTAATAGTCCTGTACAACCCCAGAACAATGAATTAGAGGGAGATAGAGTAGATAATTTTACAGGATTTTATAGTCAAAATATCAGTAACTATGAGAAAAAAGCAGCCAATTCTCGATTATTAACCAGAGTTGGGATAAATAGAAGACGTGCAACTTCTGAAGAAAGTGTACTTTACAGTATTCAAGTTTTGAATGAATCAAAACAACATCAAAAAGAAGCTGTAATATATAAAAGTGCAATTTTAGTACCTGATGATTTAGCAGCATCTTTGCAGACATTCATTGATAATCATCAAGATAATTTTCGCTTAGGAGGTGCAAGTTCACGGGGTTTAGGGAAAGTAAAAATAACCGCTAAAAAACCAAGTGATATCAAAACAAATTTGGGCGATCGCCTGAATCAATTTAATGTAAAATTACGTAAACGATGGCATGAATGGAGTGATATATTTGGTATAATATCAGAAATACCAAACAAGAGAATTTATTTCACAATTGATTTACAAGCAGATGCGATTTTAACAGAAAATTGGCAATACACAACCGTAATTTCTGAAGCAATGCTCAAAGAATTTACAGGATTGGAAGATTCATCTTTAAAACTACATACAGTTTATAGTAGTTATGATTATCGTTCAGGTTGGAATGCTGCTTGGGGTTTAATGAAAGATATTGAATTAGTAACAAATAGAGGGGGTGTGTATTTATTTAGTGTAGATAAAGAAAAGGAAAAAATATGGATTGAAAAATTGCAAGAATTAGAAATAAAAGGAGTTGGAGAAAGAACTTCTGAAGGTTTTGGACAAGTGCAAATTTGCAATGATTTTCATAATGTATTAAGAGAGGAAGCAGTATGAGTGAATTATCAAACCAACAGCAATTAAAAATTCAAAAAGGTATACTTCAATCTGAAGATGATCTAGTAATCTGGATTAAAAACGCCTTAGATAAAACAAGCTATGGAGACTTAGAAGAATCACAATTTCGTAACTTACTCCGTGTTGCTGACACTACAGATAGCGCAGAAGTAATTAAGAACTTTATCTGTTATCAAGTTGGAAGAGACAAGAAATGGGGAAGAGGTAAAGGTTCTTTAGCCGAGAAAATCATTGAAGATATTGATAATAATATCAAAAAAGCTGCTCAAATAATTGGTGAATGTTGCGACGCTGATTTTAAACCTATTTGGTTAGAACTAATTCGGCGTTATTTGGGATATGGCGCACGTCATTTAAAGTTTAAACGTGATGGAAATGCAGCTTAATTAGTTTTCAAATACTCACTTTAATAAAGGATAAACTAGATTCAATAAGAGGAATTAAGATATGTCAGAAAAAGTTATGCTAGTGTTAATTGGTGGACGTAGTGCTGTTCCACCAGTTGCAGGAGTTCTTCAGTTTCTTGATGATATTGATAAAATCAAGTTTTTAATTTGCCAGGGAGAACAATTTTTACAGTATCAAAAAAACGTAGAAAATCTTATTAAACAAAAACGTCCAAATTTATTGTTTAATAAAGAAACTGATCTTATCAGTGTCGATCCTAGTAAATTCGATGATGTTTATATAGCTGTTGAAAAGCTTTGTCAGGATGTAGATACTTTAAAGTATGTCAATTTAACATCTGCTCCTCAAACTATGGCTATTTCAGTCTATAGTTATGTTCAGGAAAAGTATAAAGATGTATTAATTTTTAGTATTAATACTAACCAATCACAAATTATTCCATTAGTTTTTGGTAAACAGCCAGTAGCATTTAATCAGCGATTAACGGTAAAAGACTATGTGACAATGTATGGTTTTAATATTTTTCAAAAGAATGATCAATATGAAAGTTCTAGTTATTTAGAAGAGCTAGTAAAATACATTGTAGATAATATTGAATCGTCAATAGCAATCCTTTCTTTAATTCGCAGTATTGCAGGTGAGGATATTAAACCTCCGAAGGGATTGAAAATATCTGAAAAAGAACTATCAAAGTTAGATATATCGTCTGAAATACTAGAATCATTTTTGAGGAAGCTAGAAAAATTTTCAATCATCAAGAATCTCGAAATATCAATTACAGGTATTAAATTTAAACTTGAAACAAAGGAGGAGTATGCTTTTTTAAAAGGTGATTGGTTAGAAATATTTACATATTATTCAGCTAAAAAATGCAACTTTGATTCTGTTGAAATGGGAGTACACATTAATAATTATAGGGGAGAAATAGATGTATTTTGTTTAAACAATACTAATGCTCTGATTTGTGAATGTAAAACTGGTAAAAAGCTAGATTCTGACGATTTATCTATTCTTAATTCAAAAGCTGAAAAACTAGGAGGAAATTATTGTGTAAAACTTTTTATTACAAGTGAGTGTGAAGTAGATGAAAAATTTATAAATCAGGCAAAAAATAATAAAGTAGTTGTTATATCAGGAAAGGAACTAAAAAATCTAACTGATATTTTAATACAACAAATGCAAAATCCAACATATAAAAGACTTTAAATACAGGAGACAATTTAATCATGCCAAAAATTCTTTTCATTACAGTCGGTGGTTCTCATCAACCTATCATCACCGCTATTCGTGAATTGCAACCAGATAGAGTGGTTTTTCTTTGTTCTGATGGACCTAAAGGTAGTAAATCGCAAGTAATAGGAAGCGGAACACCTTGTGAAGTAAGACGCGGAACAGAAGTAATTGAAAAGTTGCCCAATATTCCTACACAAATAGGACTAGGTGATAAATTTCAACCAGATAGAGATGTAATCTTGATTGAAGAACCAGATGATTTATCAGAATGCTATCTGAAAGCATCATTATGTATTCAGAAGATTCAGGAAACTGTTGCAGATGCTCAAATGATGGCTGATTATACAGGTGGTACTAAATCCATGTCTGTAGGTTTAGCAATGGCATCTGTGGATTATCAACTTACATTATATGTAACTACAGCCGTCCGCACAAATATTATTAAAGTTGAACGAGGAGAATTAACAGGACAAGCAACAGTAGCACCTGTAGTTGTACAACGGACTCTAGAACAATTTTTACCTATTTTCCTACAACAGTACAACTATCCAGCAGCGATCGCACAACTAAAACGTCTTTTATCATCAATGGCATTACCATCTGATATTAAACGACAAATCCAAACTTTATATGCTTGTTGTTCAGGTTTAGATGCTTGGGATAGATTTGAACATAGAGATGCTTTAGAGTTATTAGAACCTCAGATGAAAAATCCAGTTATTAGGAATCTAGTTCTATTTCTCAAACGAGTAATTAATAGTAGAGGACAAATAGATGAAAAATTTGATTCTAGTAATGGTACAGAAGGAAATGGTTATGAAATAGTTCAAGATTTAATATTAAATGCAGAAAGACGCGCTGAACAACAACGTTATGATGATGCAGTAGGAAGACTTTATAGAGCTTTGGAATTATTAGCTCAAATTCGGTTGTTGAAAACCTATGGTATGAAAACAGGTGATATTGATACTGCGAAATTACCAGAAAATTTACGGGATAAATATGAGAAAAAACTTTCTAATGTCAAGGGAAAAATCCAAATAGCTTTAAGAAGTAGCTATGATCTTTTAAGTGAACTTCCTGATGATCCTATAGGTAAAATATACCTAGAAAATGCTAATAAAATCATCAATGCTTTAGAAGTTAGAAATAACTCATTATTTGCTCATGGATTTAAGCCAATTACTAGCACTGACTATGAAAATGTCAGCGAAGTATTTGTTAACTTCATTAAATCTGCCATCAGTTCTGTAGTCAGCAATAAACCACAAATACAACCTCCTCAATTTCCAACTGACCTAGAAATTTAATCCCTTGATTAAGTCTATAATGTCCACAGAATAAATTTATTTAGTCCTACTGTATAGTTTCTAAAACTATGATCTCTACTCCCGTCTCCAACTCAATCTCCTTAACAGACTTCCTCAAACTACCAGAAACAAAACCAGCGAGTGAATATATTGATGGTAACATCTACCAAAAACCAATGCCTAAAGGTAAACACAGCGCCATACAAACATTTTTAGCACCTGCTATTAATCAAATTAGCATACCTAAAAAAATAGCTCGTGCATTTACAGAACTGCGTTGCACCTTTGCAGATCGTTCTCTTGTTCCAGATATCAGTATTTTTAAGTGGGAATTAATTCCCCTTGATAATAATGGAGAAATTCAAAATGAATTTACAATTCCTCCTAATTGGACAATTGAAATTTTATCACCAGAACAAAGTTCAACCCGTGTAATTAACAATATTTTATTTTGCTTAAAACATGGTACTGAATTAGGTTGGCTTATTGACCCTCAAGAAGGCTTAATCATGACTTTTTTACCCCATCAACTACCAGAAGTTAAGCAAAATCAAGACTTTTTACCTGTTTTAAATTCTTTAACAGCATGGGAAATATCTGTTGAGGATATATTTAGTTGTCTCCGTCTCAATTAATTAACTATAAGTGGTATAATTATTATGTTCGACACATTCAAAAACCGCCTAGAAATCACCGGAAAACTCACAACAATCACCGCATTACGCATAAGTGCGGGACGTTCCACCGAACCCATCGGCACAGATTTACCCGTCATCAAAGACGCACTAGGACAACCATTAATACCTGGTTCTAGCTTTAAAGGTGCTTTAAGATCCCGTCTTGAAAGTTTCCTCAGAGGAATTGATGATAAATTTGCAGCTAATCCTACAATTGAAGCAGAATCATCTATTCCATCTAAAACAATAAAAGACAAAAATGGAAACATTATTAAGAAAGGTTTGGATACTATCAAAGAAGAAATTGAAAATGAACTGAAAGATGATGAACAAAAAAATCTTAATTCTGATCAGCGACTTACAGAAGAAATTATCAATGCAACAGATTTAATCTCTCGCCTCTTTGGTTCACCTTGGATAGCAAGTAAATTTCAAATCAGAGATTTAAACGTAGTACCTAACACCTGGTTTGGACAATATCAAGAAAGAGACGGAGTAGCAATTGATAGAGACACAGAAACCGCCGCAGATGGTAAACTCTACGATTTTCAAGTAGTACCAGCAAGTACAGAATTTCAATTTCATGCCATAGTTGAAAATGCAGAACCTTGGGAATTAGGATTATTAATGATTGGGTTACACCAATTTGAAACCGAACAAATTCCCCTTGGTGGTGGACGTTCTCGCGGTTTAGGAGTTGTTAAACTAAATATAGAAAAAATGCGCTGGGTTGATGTTGAAGACGATGCGAAATTTATGTTGCAATATCTTCAAAAATTAGTTATGGGAGATGAAACCGCTTATGAAGATGCAGCAGATTATAGAGATGAATGGGTACATCAATTAATTGATCATTTAAACAAACAAATATCTCAAAAAGATGCAACCCAAACAACAGCTTAAATCTTCCGTAGATTGCGTTACAGATAAAAGCACCAAAATTAATCTTGCAAACTTCCCCATCTCACCCAAATGGAGTTAACATAAAAATAAACATCATCATTATTAATCAAAATGGCACAACTAACAATACAAGTACCAGATGAATTAGCTAACCGATTACAACCAATATTACATCGTCTTCCAGAACTACTTTCACAACTGATAGAATCCCATACACCAGAACCATTAACCTTAGCCAATTCCAGTGATCTACCAACAACTTATACTGAGGTCTTAGACTTTTTAATTCAACAACCAACCCCAGAACAAATAGCCAAATTTAAAGTTTCAAATCAAGCACAAAACAGATTGGAAACTTTATTAGAAAAAAGCCGTATGGGGACAATTTCTGAATTAGAAAATAGCGAATTAGAAGTTTATGAACAATTAGATCAATTAATGATTTTACTTAAAGCTAGAGCTTACAGTATGATGAAAAATGACCAATAATTTAATTTCTGCTAATCTACGTCAATTAGTCATTGAACGCGCTCAAGGACGTTGTGAATATTGTTTAATTCATCAAAACTTTTCTATTTACAGCCACGAAATTGATCATATTATTGCCGTTAAACATGGAGGTAAAACTTTGTCAGAAAATCTGGCTTTATCTTGTTTACCCTGTAATCGTCATAAAGGGTCTGATTTTGCTACTCTTGATCCCAAAAATGGGGAAATCATTCGCTTATTTAATCCTCGTTTACAAATTTGGACAGAACACTTTACTATAAAAAAAGGAGAAATCATTGGTATTACTTCTATTGGTGAAGCTACATCACGTTTACTGATGTTTAATACTGCCAGCAGAGTGCGATCGCGTCAATTATTAATTACACAAAAACTATATTATCTTTAATAAGAGGTCAAAAAATGGCTTTCAGTAATTACAAAACCATCGGTGAAGTCCTCAAAGCTTTTCAAGTTACCTATACCGAAGCCAATTTTATCAGCGAAATTGCCTTTAATATTTCTAACTACTTCCGCGAAGATTTAGAATTAATGATGCGGGATGCAGTTGTTGATAATTCAGAATTTGCTATTTGCGAAAATCTTATTTATCCCGTTCTCAAAGAAGTTTGGAAAATCTACCGGCAACATTTTATTTTATGGAGTCATCAATCGTTAAACTATGATGAAAAACTATCAGGCTTTCCTGAATATATTTTAGCTAAACGCTCCCCTTTGGGTAAAGTTGTCTTTGACAAACCCTATTTCATTTTAGTAGAAGCTAAACAAGATAACTTTGAAGCAGGATGGGCGCAATGTTTAGCAGAAATGATCGCTGCTCAAAGATTAAATGGAGAATACCAAATTATTATTTTGGGGATTGTTTCTAATGGAATAACATGGCAATTTGGAAAATTAGAAAATGAGGTTTTTACTAGAAATAGCACTTATTACACAATTCAAGAACTAGATAAATTATTTGCTGCTGTTAATTTCGTATTTCAACAATCTGAATTACAGTTAAATAATTTAGTTTTATCTGCTGCTTAAATTTACCTGAATCAATTAACATTATGCACAAAAAATTCGTAAATCATTGCACCATAGATTTAACCATCATCCCCGATGGTCCAATTCTGATAAAATCTGGAAAAGAAGGTGCAGATCCCACAAAACCAGACATGGAATTTGTGGAAACCTATCACGCTGGAGGACGTACTATATACTTACCCGGAAGCAGTTTAAAAGGTGCAATTCGCGCCCATGCTGAACGTATTGTCAGAACAGTAGGAGGTGATAATAATACCCAAAAACTTTGGGCAAGTGACCCAATGAAAGGTGATTATTTACCTAAAAACTTATCAAGTCATGAAATCTATAAACAATCATCATTTACTGATCAAATGTTTGGTAATACTTCTATTGCAAGTAGACTCAGAATAGAAGATGCTTATCCAGAAAAATCAAAACCAGTAAGAACCGAAGAAAGAAACGGTGTAGCAATAGATAGAGTATTTGGTTCTGTAGCTGTCGGTCCATTTAATTATCAAGTCTGCACTGCGGGAGAATTTAAAACCAAATTACATTTAAAAAACTTCACCTTAGCGCAGTTAGGTTTAATTGGTTTAGTATTGCGTGATTTAAACGATGGTTGGTTTGGTTTAGGTTTTGCTAAATCTCGCGGTTTAGGAACTGTAGAAGTTAAGTTAAATAAAGCCATCGTGCAGTATCCTGGGTGTGTTTTATCAGAGGATAAACAAGAAATTTGCACTTTTGGTACTAACAAAAAATGGCGAAATACTTTTTTATTAGGTGTAGGTGAATTTTTAACCGAAAATGATGCAAAATCTTATGGTTTCCCTGATAAAGATAGTCAAGATACACCTGTTGCTGCTCAAGAAATGGCTTTAGGATTTGGTGTAGAATTAACTTGGCAAGAAAGAACAGTTAATGATTTATTTGAACGTGGTGTTAGGTCTTGGAGTCAAGTATTAGTTTAGGTTTAATTAGGTGCAAAATGACAGCTTTTGTTGGATATAAAGAACATCCTGTATCTGTTGAGCATTTATTAGAATTAATCAATAAATCAATCACAGATAATACCTATTATTTTCTACGTTGGACTCATAGAGTCAGTGGAATTAATAAATTGCAGAAAAACTCAATTAGTGATCAATTTCAATTTCCTATGTTAGAAGGACAAATATTTAATGATCAATTTGAACTAAGATGGAAATACAAAAAAGATAATACTTATGAAGTTTTACTTTTAAGTATGAATGGTGCAAATTCAGAATTTAAACCATTAGAAAAAGAATGGCAAATAGAAGAAAGAAATGCGTATTTTTATCCATCTACAGAAACCCGCTTTCCTAAAGGTTTTAATTATCCCAAACATCTAGAAATAAAACAACGATATTTTCTAGATCAAACAACTGCAACAGTTCATTTTGTAGCACTCACATTATAATCATAAACATGACTTACCAACCACCGAAAAAACCAATTCCTAAAAGTGCATCTCAGTCAGAAAATGCCAAACCTTATAATTTTGTATCATTTCCCAAAGACAGACCTAACTTACAGCGTCCCTATGGACATCATAAATATGATCAAAATCGTTTGCACGGTACACTTTACCTGACTTTAAAAGTGCAAACACCCCTTCATGTTTCCACAGGTGCAGTAGTTTTAGGTAGCGATATTGGCACAAAAATTTCCTTAATTAAAACAATGGTGCAAGGAGTTGATAATAAATTATCAATTCAAGGTAGTTCTTTAAAAGGTTGCATTCGTTCTGTATATGAAGCAATTACTAATAGCACCTTACCCGTAATTACATCTAGATATAAAGATAAAATTCCTCCAGAACGTTTACCTTGTAAAAATAAAGAAAAACTTTGTCCAGCTAGTCGGGTATTTGGTGCATTAGATTGGCAAGGTTTGATAGAATTTAATGATGCTAATTGTGAAATAGTCAATTTCTCCACAGGATTTATGCCTTCTTTATATCGTCCTCGTCCAGACCAAACTAAGGCATACTTTATTAATGGTAAAGTAGCTGGAAGAAAGTTTTATTTTAATACGTCTAAAGCGATTGACAAAGGACAAAAAGAAGGAATTTCTGTACAACAAGCAGGAAGAGAATATACATTTAAAACAGAAATACAATTTAAAAATTTACTTTCTGAAGAATTAGGAACATTACTAATTGT
This sequence comes from Sphaerospermopsis sp. LEGE 00249, assembly GCF_014299995.1. Lineage (NCBI taxonomy): Bacteria > Bacillati > Cyanobacteriota > Cyanophyceae > Nostocales > Aphanizomenonaceae > Sphaerospermopsis > Sphaerospermopsis sp. LEGE 00249. Next base: position 33,151 of record NZ_JACJUZ010000051.1, read on the forward strand.
TTTAGGACAAGACAAAAAATATCCCATAGCTTTAAAAGTAGGAGGTGGTAAACCTATTGGAATGGGAACCATGACAGTAAATGTAGATAAAATCAATCAACCGCAAAACCTGAAACAGCGTTATTCAGCTTATGAAATAAGTGAATATGACGAATTAACTGGAGTCAAATTAGTGCAATTTATCCAGAAATATATTCAAATTGCACATACACGCTTGATTCAAAAACAGCAACTAGAAGAACTTGCGGCTATTTTACGTTATCCCAGTGATAGATTACCACCAGAAGGAATGTATTAATTATGAGTTTAACAGATGGACAATGGGAAATTGCTCATGCGATCGCACAAACTTTAGTCCAAGAAGATACAGATGTCAATGAAGTAGGTAAAATCCTTGCATATCTGCGGACAATCATTGATAAATCTGATGCTACATCCCGATTTTTAACATACCTCAAAACCTTGGTTAAAGATGGTAAACAAATCGGACACAGTGGTAAAACCTTGGGATATTATCGCAATATAGAAATTACCTGTAGTCAGTATTTCAAGAATAACAGTGATGCTCATACCATCCTGCAAATTTTAGGTTGGGTATCTCGCTTAATGCGATATTACAAAGATGCAGGTGTTCCTGTGGGGGAAATTAAAGTACCTGCTGTGCAAATTGCAAAACCAATAGTTGAAGATAAATTCAAAATCGGTGAAATTGTAGAAGCAACAGTAATAAAAATTGACAAACAGCACGTTCAATCTGGTAAAAAGACTAAATTAAGAACCATAATAACTTATCAAATTGAAGGTTCTGATTGTCAACCAGATGAGGAAGTGAATAAACAAGAAGTTAATCTGTCTATAGGTGATGTAGTAAAAGTAAAAATTGAAAAATGTCAAGGCTCGTGTATCAGAAAAGTAAAAAGAGTTATAGAATAAATATTTAAATCATAAAGGATATTTACTAAACGAGAATCCTTTTTTTATTACACTATTTTGGGTAAAGGTTGTAACATAGAATCTATACCCAAAATTTCGCTTTTTGGTGTATGTATTCTACTAATCCAGTAAAAATGTATGTACAAGTTTAACCAATTTATATTACTAGGCTCAACGCCTCCAACATTCGCTAAAGCAACTGAACCAACTTTTCAAACAACACACAGCATAGCGACTGAATCAACTTTTCAACCAGCAGACAGCACGACGTTTTTAGAGAATAGGATACAGAAAAACATGACATACCCAGTAGAGTATATAAATGAGTTTGGGGAATGGTATGAAGAACTGGATGAAGGTACTCAAGACTCCATAGATGCAGTAGTAGAGTTACTTGAAGAAAGAGGACCAAATCTTGGCGCTCCATACAGTTCTGCTATTAACGGTTCTTGTCATCAACATATGCGAGAACTTCGTATACAGCATAAAGGACAACCATACCGAATTTTGTATGCTTTTGATCCTCGTAGAACTGCAATACTACTTCTAGGTGGTAACAAAACAGGTAACGACCGTTGGTATGTAGAGAATATACGAAAAGCTGACAAGCTCTATGACGAATACATACAAGAGCTTGAAGATGAAGGATTAATATGAAGACAAAACCTTTCAGCGAATTACGCAAACAAATGACACCTGAACGCCGAGCAAAAAATAAAACTCGCGCCAAACTGATGTCACTCCATCTTACCCTCTTAGAACTACAAGAGTCTCTAGGACTGAAACCAGAGGAAATAGAAGCAGACTTCAACAATTTTGAAGCTACTACTGCTGAATTAGAGAACCAAGAGGATATTCAAATTTCCACTCTTTCTCGTTATATCAAAGCTCTTGGTGGTAATCTCAAAATAGTAGCTCATTTTCCCAATGAAGAAATTACTCTTGCTCAATTTGAGTAATAGTTAATTCACAGTTAATTCACAAAAATTACCCTCATCAATAGCTTGACTTTTTTTTCATGTCAAGCTATTGTTTATTGATACTAGAGAGTTTAAGTTTTCCCCCGCAAGGGGATTGAAACACGCCTCTAGTATGGTGATTGAACAGTTGTTTCAGTTATCACCACTTCCCCGCAAGGGGATTAAATCTCAACCACAAAAACAGTATAGTAATTAACTAAAAAATTCTATTTAAACTCTTAACATTAATCAGAGTTGAGCCAATACTGCTTGATGAAGTTTTCAGAGGATATCACCATCAGAATCAGAATTAATTGATATCCCTTATTACCCCCATATCAATCTTTATCTCACTCGAAAAAAGGTGAAAGTATCATGACAACCTGCAACGGAGTTAACGCTGCAAACAACTCCGAAAAAAAACAAGAAAAAACCATTGAACAAGCAATACTAGACGCTATTGCCGAAGCCAGAGAAGTTTGTGATCAAAATGGTATTAATTCCCCTAACTGTGCAGTAGCTTGGGATATCGTCGAAGAATTGCAAGCCGAAAAAGCCCATCAACAACAAGCAAAACATCGTCAGACATCCCTAGAAAGCTACTGTGAAATGTATCCAGATGCTTTAGAGTGTTTAATGTACGATTTGTAAAAATTGATGATTGATGATTGGTGACTGGTGACTGGGTACAATAAATATTTCTCGTGATTTCTCGTTCCCATACTCTGTATGGGAATGAATTATTAAAGGCTCTGCCTTGAGTAAAATTAGAGTCAGAGACTCTATGATAGCATTCCTAGAACGTCTTGTAGGGGCGAAGCATTCGGGTGATAACCTATCGCTGAAACCAGTTCATATTCTGTCCGAATGCTTCGCCCTTACGATTAATGAATCGGTGTTCTAGTCAGAGACTAGGAATGAGTAATTGGTAATTAGGGTTTGCTGAATAAACCTAAAACCTTGATATATCAAAGGTTAGAGGCTGATAAACACAGAAATTAGTCCAAGGGTTTTGAAGGGTATACCGGAAAAAGTGTGCATTTTTTGGGATTTCAAGAGACGGCAAAGAAATTTTCACATCTCCTCCTGACTCCTGACTCCTGACTCCTGACTCCTATGCCCTCACGGAAAGACTTTCTCAGCAACCCCTAATTAGGTTATCCATCTTCCCAGTCCCCAGTCAAGAGTCCCCAGTCACCTAAAAAAAGCGATCGCACTCCCAAAACTCAGAAATGCGATCGCTTTTTCGTTGCATTTATTTGTGTAAATTTCTTAACCAAGCAAATGCAACTGAGTAAGAATTGTACTCACAAGATGATGAGTAATTGGTAAACTATCAACCACCATCCCCAAACACAGCAACATCATGTAAGAGATGGAATATAGAAACAACTCCCTAGCAACAGTTTTATCCTCTGGGTTTTGTAACAACCGCCAAGACTTATGGACAAATACCCCACCCAAAGTCAAAGCAATTACCACATACACAATACCACTAGCGTGTAAAGGATAGAACAGTAATACTGTAGCAGTTACGGTAATTACTGTGTAAAACCAAATTTGTCTCACTGTGGCTTTATCACCTGCAACCACAGGTAACATCGGAATCCCTACTTTTGCGTAATCATCTCGAATCATCAACGCCAAAGCCCAGAAATGAGGCGGAGTCCATAAAAAGACAATGGCAAAAATTAACCAAGCTGCCCAACTTAAAGTATCTGTCACCGCAGCCCAACCAACCAAAGCTGGAATCGCACCCGCAGCACCACCAATCACAATATTTTGAGTGCTGTGGCGTTTTAGCCAATGGGTATAGACCAAGACATAAAAAACGATACCAGAAAATGCTAAAAGTGCAGCCAAGAGATTGGCGAAAACAGCCAAGAGAGTAAAAGAACCCACAGCCAGAGCGATCGCAAAAATCAACGCATCACGAGGCTGCACCCTACCAGAAGGCATAGGACGATGGCGCGTCCTTTCCATGTCATAATCTATATCGCGGTCATAGATACAATTAATTGTTTGGGCGCTGGCAGCAGCCAAAGTACCACCAAGCAGCGTTACTAACAATAGCCAAGGATCAACTTGCCCTTTAGCAGCAATCCACATACTACCAGCCGTTGTAATCAAAAGCAACGGAATAATCCGGGGCTTAGTTAGCTGATAATAACTTTGAATCACCTGAAAAAATGTATCGTGGTGGCGACGAGAGACATTAGTCTCAATCATGTTAGCTCTCTCTCTTTAATTTGTTAATAACTGAGGGAATAGGTGACTGGGGACTGGTGATTGGGGACTGGTGACTGGGGACTGGTGATTGGGGACTGGTGATTGGGGACTGGGAGGATTAATCACCCATTAGCCATTACCCAACTACCCATTACCAATTACCCATTACCAATTACCAATTACCAATTACCCATTACCAATTACCCATTAGCATGACTAACCGTGCTGTCACGCAAAGCTAAAACCGTAAATACCACCAAAGTACCCAACAAAGTAGCACCGACAGCTTGGTGAGTTACGGTGAGAGGTTCGACTTGTAGATGTAACCGGAAGGTGGCAACACCTAACAGCAGTTGTAAAATCAATAACCCACCTGCCATATTTGCCAATTTTCGTAAAGCAGGATGTAAAGCAGGTGTACGCCAGGAAATTAAGACAACAGCTAAAATTGCTAACGTTGGTGGTACTAAACCAAAAATGTGGCTATACATCACACCACAAAGTTGATCCCCAGCAAAACACTGATGCAAAGCCCAGCGAGAACCTACCAAAGCGCCGAGTAAACTTTGCAGATAAACCAAAACCGCAGCAACCAAACCCAACCAAGGCAGTTTTCCTACAGTTCCCGTACCTTGATAAGGGCTAAGTGCCGTACCAATAACTAAAAGGGTAGTGAAAAATAATAACGCCGTTCCCAAATGGGCAGTCACAATATCAAACCGCAACAATTCGGTAACGGTAAGTCCTCCTAAAATCCCTTGGAAGACAATTAAAAACAAAGCAAAAGTTGCAGCCCAAGGCAACCAGTGAGGTAAAACCCGACGATGCCACCAGGATAAACCAGCTAAGGCGATCGCGCTCAAGCCAATCAAAGCTGCATCTAATCTGTGAAACCACTCCAAGAAAACCTGGAGATTCATTTGTTTAGCCGGCACTAATTCCCCATAACACAAAGGCCAGTCTGGACAAGCAAGACCAGCATTCATCACGCGGGTGGCACTGCCTATAGCCATCAAAATTAAAGTAGCTATGCAAATTTTCCACACCAAGCGACGAATCACTTCCTTGGGGCTGTTTTGTGGTGCGGCCGCTTCATTTTGTTGTTCTAGGACAAATTCGTTCATCAAAGATACCTTATCACCGCTTGAGGTAGAAGCTATTTAAAATAGTCTGTTGACCTAAATTGCGTGAGTTGAACCGTTGGCAAATGGAGATGTGGGGAGATGGGGAGGCAG
>NZ_JACJUZ010000052.1:0-37776 GCF_014299995.1 Sphaerospermopsis sp. LEGE 00249
TATGGTTTTGGGAGTAACAGGAGTAATTTCTGTGTTCTCTTCTGTGATGAATTCTGTAATTTTCGATGTTTGATTTTCTGAGGTAATTTGATTATTTGCTTCAGAAGAATTTAATTGAATATCTGGTGATATGGTTTTGGGAGTAACAGGAGTAATTTCTGTGTTCTCTTCTGTGATGAATTCTGTAATTTCCGATGTTTGATTTTCTGAGGTAATTTGATTATTTGCTTCAGAAGAATTTAATTGAATATCTGGTAATGAAGATATTGCTTCTGAAGTATTAACATTTTCATCTTCTACTTCTCTTTGGATTGAATTTTCATTGACATTAATATCTAAAATATCAACGTCTTCCGGTGTTTTACTAACTATTGTCGGTTGATGAGTGGTAAAGTTATTATTGTTATTAAATATATTAATTTCTTCTTTAATATTAGATGTTTGATTTTCCAAAATAGAAAATTCTGAGGAAGCACTGTTAATACTATTAATGGTATTATTAATACCATCAGTTTCTCGATCTTGTTCTCTAGCTTGTATAGATATTTCCCCAATTTCTATAATATCAGATTCATTGAAACCAGTTATTAAATTAGATGATAAATCTGTAATGACTTGTAGTTCATCATCAGTAATTTGTTCTGATAATATAGAGTTATTATCCAAATTGTTAGAGTTGATATTGGATACATTACCATCTATGATATTATTATCCAAATTTCCTAAATTTTCTGAATTTATTAAATTTTCTGAAGTTGTTGGTTGCTGTATAAATGGAGAACTATCAGTGAAGTTATCAGTTGACTTAAACAAGTTCAATATTTCAGATTGAGGATTATCTGTAATCAATGAATTTAAATTTTCTTCAGCAGTAGGAGGATGATTTGTACTTTCATCTATCACCTTTGTAACTTTCACCTGTTTAACTTTCTTGGTTGTAGATGATTTAGTAGTTTTTTTAGGTTGAGTTTTTTTGGTTTGAGTTTTTGCAGAAGATGTTTTTTTCGGTGATTTCTGCTTTTGGGTTTTCCGGGTTGTTTTAGTTTGAGGTTGAATAGGTATTTCTGGTAATATGTCATTACTTAAATCACTTAAATTACTGTTGGCAATTTGAGTTTGTAAAAGATGGGAAATATTACCTAAATTAAATTTAGTATTTGTATCTGTGATGGAATTTGTACTATTTTCTGGTATAATTGTTTCTGGTGTAATTAAATCATAATTTACTGATTCCATTTCTGGAAAGTCACTATCCATATCTAGACTACCCAGATCATCATGATCTGAATGATTCTCTGTAATTAGTGTATCTATGAATGGTTGACGTTTACGATTTAAGAAAAGTTTAGATGGCTTAAATAATGGTTTGGATGTGACTAGAGGCTGAATAAAATTGTTGTGTTTAAAATTGCTGTGTTGATGATGAAAACCTAGATAAGATTTTTGCCCAAGGGTATTAACTTGAGTTTCTAATAATGATTGAATAATTTGCATAGGATTGACAACTTTAGTGAACAATATTCAAATTAATTTGATGTAAAAAATCCAGATTTCATCCGTGATGTAGGATTACCGCCTCCTTTGTCTTTTCCTACTTTTAATCCTTCATAAGCTAAAGTTAATTCTTCAATTGCCACTGCATTACCATCTGCTTGTAGTGCTGGTGTTTTCCAAGCAATAGGAACAGCACCGATTAAAGTCCAACTCATCATAGTTTCGCCGGCTTGATTGAAAACTAAAATATTCACATTACGGCGAGTTGATGTTTCAGTAAATACTGCGCTAATCCATTTCCAAAAACCTTGATTATCTGTAATTCCTCTTTTGAGAGTTACATCTGAAAATTCTGCTTGACCTAAATATATTCTCTGTTGATCATTAACTCCACCTTCACGAAATACATTTTTCTTAATTTGCATTCCTAAACCAGAACATTCACTAAAAGATGCAGCAATAGATTTATCTATTTCTACATAAAATCGGTTGGTGGTGACATAATTTAATTCGTGAGTGACATTACCATTTTGATTATTTCCTGCCATTTTTACCACCTTTGATTACCATAACCATTAACTCTTTCTCGTTGGATACGCACATCTTCTAGTAAAAGTTGATATACTTGTTCTGTGAGTTTGTTTAATAGTAGCGAGTCCTGAAGATACTTATCAGCTAATTTAGCGATTTCTGTTACATCGGATGCAGAACCAGAACCCGCATATCCAGCAGTACCGCCAATATCACTATTGGGAGTAAAATTTTTTGGCTTTTGTGGCTTGTTGGTTGAGTCCATAACTAAAACTCAAAGTTAGTTCTAAAATCCAGGCTAAAGGTACTGGATGAGAATCAAAATTAGCCAAAAGTCGAACTTAATTTTTACTCTTATTGGACTGATGTTGTATTGTTTTGTGAGAGCGATCGCCCTATAATGGTTGTTTAAACTGGCAAAATCTGAAAAATATTTATTCATCTACTGCTGGGACATTAGGAGCATTATCATGAGGGAACGCATATTCCAAGCTAAAAAAGCTGCTTCTCCCGTCTCCATATCAACACTCAAACAACCAACACGCGGTTTTGGTTTAGAGTCATGGAACGCTTTACCTCCAGCCATGACACGGGTGCAACCCCTGAATAAGCCTCTCACTCACGATATCAGTAAAATATCACTCCGTCCCCAAGCAAAACTCTCAATTAGTCAACCAGGAGATACTTACGAACAGGAAGCGGATAGTGTAGCGCGACAAGTGATGCAAAGAATGGCGCTGTCTGGAAATCGTCAATCTATTCAACGTCAAGAAATTCCAGAGGAAGAGGAAGAACTGCAAATGAAACCTCTGGATATTAGCACTTTGCAACGTCAGGAAGTTCCAGAGGAAGAAGAACTGCAAATGAAACCTCTGGATATTAGCACTTTGCAACGTCAGGAAGTTCCAGAGGAAGAAGAAGAACTGCAAATGAAACCTCTGGAGATTAGCACTTTGCAACGTCAAGAAGCACCAGAGGAAGAGGAAGAACTGCAAATGAAGTCGATGGTGCAGCGTCAAGCTAATGGTGGGATGACAGCTACAGCAGATTTAGAAACCTCCATCAATCAAGCCAGGGGAGGAGGACAACCACTAGGGGATAATATCAGAGAACCGATGGAACAGGCGTTTGGTGCTGATTTTGGAGGGGTGAAGGTTCACACAGATAGTCACTCTGACGGGTTGAATAGGTCAATACAAGCGCGTGCTTTTACCACGGGACAGGATATTTTCTTTAGACAGGGGGAATATAATCCTGGGAGTCGGGGCGGACAGGAGTTGTTAGCACATGAGTTAACCCATGTTGTACAGCAGAATAGAACGCTCAATACTCTACAAAGCCAATCATTGTTTACGCATCAAATTCAAAGGAATGGAGAAAAAAAAGACCAAGAACCTAGCGGAGGCTCATTGAGACCGGCATTAGGAAAAGAATTAATGAGGAATATGTTCGGATCTAATTGGTTCGCTACGGGAGTTTTTAAAGCGATGAATTTTGCCATGTATATAGAAGGGCAAAAATTAACAAAAGAGCATCACGATGTACTCCATCAGAGCTTAATAGAAAATAAAAATGGTGTACTAACTACTTTAATTAAAGAAAATCCCCATGTAATCAAATCTCAAGGTCAGACCCCTATTTACTTGTTAGGAAAATATTTAGTTCACAAACCGCTAGAATATTACCTAAACAATCAAAATAGAAAGCAATAATAACAGCTAACTTGCGCCCCTACAGCATGATAATTGGCACTAACAATTTCCGCAAGACGCGATCGCCTCAAAATATAATTTAGACTTTAGGCTAATTACTTACAGAGTGCGATCGCTATATTCTAGATATTTGTACTGGCAAAATATTGATCCACATCACGGCTTGGGCATGAGGAGCGCAACATGAGAGAACAGGTAAGCCAGGGCAAAAAAGCTACCACTTCTGTCTCCATACTGACACTAAAACAGCCAACACGCGGCTTTGGTTTGGAGTCATCAAACATTGCGCCTCAAGCAACTCCAGAGGTGGAAACTGTGGAAACTGTTAACGAACCTCTCACCCACGATATCAGTAAAATATCACTGCTTCCCCAAGCAAAACTTTCCATCAGTCAACCCGGAGATTTTTACGAACAGCAAGCGGATAGTATTGCACAACAGGTAATGCGAAGAATGGCGCAACCAGTCAACCGTCATTCTATCCAACGTCAGGAAATATCAGAGGAAAAAGAAGATACAGAAAAAGAAGATACAAATTTACAAATGAAACCTCTGGTTAATTTTGTTACGCCTTTAGTGCAACGTCAACAAATGCCAGAGGAAGAAGAATTACAGATGAAATCTGTGTATAATTACCATCTTTCCTGGTTGCAACGTCAACAAATGCCAGAGGAAGAGGAAGCACAAGAGGAAGAACCAGTACAGATGAAGTCAATGGTGCAGCGTCTTCCAGGTACGGGTGGAATAGCTGCAACTTCAGATTTAGAAACATCAATTAAACAGTCCCGTGGTGGTGGACAACCTCTAGCTGATGATATCAAGCAACCAATGGAACAAGCGTTTGGTGCTGATTTCGGAAGTGTACGTGTTCACACTGATGGTAATTCTGATAAATTAAATAAATCTATACAAGCTCGCGCCTTTACTACAGGACAGGATATTTTCTTCCGTCAGGGTGAATATTCTCCTGGAAGTAGTACAGGTAAGGAATTATTGGCACATGAATTAACTCATGTGATTCAACAAAATGGCAATTCTGTACAGAGAAAATCTGTCAATTTAGAATTAAAATCAAACAAACTATACAGAAAATCTACTGATAATGGGCAAACTCTCCCACTGGGGGAAAGTCCCCAACCAAGTACCCAACTGGAAGGGGATAACCAAAATCAAAAGGATGAAGTAGAAAATTCTGAAAACAGCGAACAACAAAATCAAGCAACAACAGAAAACCAGCAAACAGCATCCACCCCACCAGCAGCGGGAGAGAATGGAATAGCAGAACCACCGCCAAAAAATGAAGATGATAAGAAAGTAGAATCTACCAAAAATACAGCATTAAATCAGGAAAAACAGCCAGATTTAAAAGATAATAACGCTAATTCGCTAAAAACCAGTTCCCAGGCTCAAGATCAACCTCAAGGTAGATTACCGGAGGAAATAACAAGACAAGATAACGTACAATTACCAAGCAAAAATGTAAATAATATAACGACTAAAGCAACAGGATCAGTAACGGGTAATGGTGAAAAAGCCCCTGCTTCCCCGGAAGCTGATCCAGAATTTCAAGCAGTAATTAATACTACAAAACAAGTAGGTGTTAAGCAAAAAGAACACCCACCAGCTAATACTGAAGCCCAGGAAGCGCAAGATGCGGCTGAACCCCCTGGAAATGAAGTAGAGAGCAAAGCGCAAGCTAACCAAGTGGGTGAGATGGGACAAGCTGAAACTTCAGGATTTGATGCTGGGGCTTTGAAAGTTAAACTGATGGAGCGCATTGCGGATATGGCTCCTAAAAATCTTAAAGAAGCGGATGAGTTTAAGAATGGCAATAAATTGGATTCTGTTAAAGGTGATTTAAGTGGCAAGGTTAAAGAAGAAAAGAAAGAATCACAAGGTGATTTAGAGGAGAAAACCAAGGAAAAACCAGATACAAGCGGTATTGAAACCAAACAAGTAACGCCTCTAACCGCAAATAATCCAGGAACACCACCAGCAAACATTGGTGCAGATAAAGCCGCACCTAAATCTAAAGGTCAAGGTGAAATTGAAGCACCTCTACAACAAGAAAGTCAAAATCTTGACCAACAAATGGCTAATGCCAATATTACTGAGGAGCAGTTAGCAAAATCTAATCAGCCGGAGTTTCAAGCAGCACTGTCCAGCAAAAAAGAAGCTCAAACCGATGCTGTACAAGGACCTGCTAAATATCGTCAAGAAGAACAAGGAATCATTGCCAATGCTAAGGCGACGGCTGAAGCTACCGCACAACAGCATCTTCAAGGAATGCACGGTATTCGGAATCAAAACTTGGGACAGGTAGGAGAACAACAGGTAGGAACTAAAGGCAAAGATGAACAAGCACGGGCAAAAGTTGCTGGTGATATTAATAAGATTTATGAGGGGACTAAAACCAAAGTTGAAAAAATCCTCAATGATTTAGACGGGAAAGTTATCGAAGCGTTTGATAATGGTGCGGCTAAGGCGAAAAAAGCCTTTGAGGATTACGTTGGCAAACGCATGGACGATTATAAGAGCGATCGCTATGGTGGTGCGTTTGGTTGGACAAAGTGGATCAAGGATCAATTTGTTGGTTTACCTTCTGAGGTGAATGTCTTTTATACAGAAGGGCGGGAACTTTACATTAAAGAAATGGATGGGGCGATTAATAAAGTAGTAACTATTATTAGTCAAGGATTGACCCAAGCTAAAGCTGAAATTTCCAAAGGTAAACAGGAAATTCAAAATTACATTAAAAAATTGCCCCAAGATTTGCAAAGTGTGGGACAGGAAGCAGCAGCAGCTATTGAAAGTAAATTTGCGGAATTAGAGCAAAGTGTTGAGAATAAACAAAATGAGTTAATTGATACTTTAGCTCAGAAATATCAGGAAAATCTGCAAGCTGTTGATGCTCGAATTGATGAGATGAAAGCGGCGAATAAAGGTTTGATTCAAAAAGCCTTAGATGCTGTTGTGGGTGTGGTAAAAACAATTATTGAATTGACCAAAATGCTAATCGAGGTATTAGCAAGGGCGGCGAGTGTAGTTGGGGAAATTATTAAAGATCCGATTGGGTTCTTGAGTAATTTGGTGAGTGCTGTGAAACAAGGTTTCCTCAACTTTATGAAGAATATCGGCACACACTTACAAAATGGTTTAATTTCTTGGTTGACTGGCACAATGGCAGAAGCTGGAATTGAATTACCAGAAAAATTTGATTTAAAGGGTATTTTTAACCTAGTCATGCAGCTTTTGGGCTTTACTTATGAAGCAATTCGCGCTCAAGCTGTGAAACGATTGGGTGAAGAAAAAGTTGGCCGGATGGAACAAACTGTTGAGGTATTTAAGATATTAGCTACTGAAGGAGTAGGAGGAATTTGGCAGTTTGTACAAGAGAAAATTGGTGATTTAAATAGTTTGGTAATTGAACCAATCAAGAATTTTGTTATTGAAAAAGTAATTACGGCGGGGATTGAATGGGTACTGAGTTTATTAACTCCAGCTTCCGCATTTATTAAGGCTTGTCAAGGAATTTATAACATTGTTAAGTTCTTTATTGACAATGCTCAAAGAATAGCAGATTTAATTCATGCTATCTTAGATTCAATAGTGGCGATCGCCAGTGGTTCAATTGATCAAGCAATCAAAGGTGTGGAAAATGCCCTGGCTAAATCTTTACCAGTTGTGATTAGTTTCCTAGCGAGTCTTTTGGGATTGGGTGGTATTAGTCAAAAAATTCAAGGTATTATCCAAAAACTGCGGAAACCAATGGAAAAAGCAGTTGATTGGGTAATTGATAAAGGTAAGAAGGCGTTTGGAAAAGTTAGTAATAAGTTCAATAATAGTAAGGTAGGTAAGAAATTTAATGCTGCTAAGGATGCAGCAGTGGAGAAATATAAAGCTGGTAAGCAGTGGGTGGAAGATAAGAAAGCTGCTGGAGAAAAATGGTTTGATGATAAGAAACAAGCCCTGTTAGATGCTACAGAAAAACGGAAAGCTCAGTTCGCAAATACTAAAGCTGGTAAAGCATTAACCAGAGCTAATGATGGGTTAGGTAAGAAATTAGATGCTTTAGAGAAAAAGCGTCAGGCTTTCAATAATAGACTTGAAAAAGTCCAAGAATGGCCTGGTAAACAGTTAGAAAAAGTCCAGGATAAAGCCGCAGAATTAAGAGGAAAAGCAGGAGAGAAAATTAAAAATAGTAAGTTTGGTAAGAGTGTTGGGAAGACATGGGATCAAACTAAAGATGTGGTTGGTAAGAAGAAAGAAGCCTTTGGTAATAAGTTGGGGTTTGGTAAGGTTAAAGAGAAAGATAAAGATAGTCAGGATCAGAAAGCTAAAAATAGCAAAACTGATCAACGAACTTATGAAGAGAAGAAAAATGATCTTGATTTAGCTTTAGCAGAGGCTGAACAGTTAATGCAAAATGAAAACCTGTCATTTAAAGATATTAAAAAGCTGCTACCTCAAATTAAAGCTAAATATAGAATGACTTCATGTAAACTGGTCATTGATAAGGATACTAAAGATAAAACAACTGCTCATATTGAGGCAGAAATTAATCCTAAAAATAAAGGTAAAGAACACACCAGAAAAGATCGGCGTGATATTCAATCTCATGAAAATTTAGGAGGTCATACAGATGAGCGTCACATTAGTAAGTCAAAAAATTGGCTAAAGCAGAGACTTAATAGCGAACCAGAGATAGAAAGTGCGTCTTCTTTTTACAATGAAAATTATGCTAATCTCACTCAAGGAAAATTTGTTAAGCAGTTTCGTAAAGAGATAGAAGCTTGGCTAACCAGTGGAGAAGGTCGATTTGTAAAAGTAATTGAAATGGATCAATCAATTGGTATAGTAGTAGCACGCAGCAAGAAAGGAGATCCCTTACCAGCAGTGACAACAAAAAAAGCACGGTTAGTGTTGGTTCGTGATAATTCTTCTCAAGGTTGGCATATCCTAACGTCTTTCCCAGAAAAATAGCTAACAGGTATATATGACTCACTACGAACACCTTTATCCAAAACTCAAGTATTTTTTCAGTGCTTATTTTCATCAAGATTGGAAATTTGTTTATGATTGGCAGGGAGAAAAACCATCATTTCAAGTGGTTGTACGTGACTTTAGGGAGAGTAATCCTCAAGAAACAGTTATCAAAGCTACTGAAGAGTTAGAACATTTGCTCAAACAGAATCTTACAGAGGATGATCTAAGTGAAATTGTGACAGATAAACTCGGATCTCAAATTTACGTTCATGGAATAGGACTAACCTATAAAAAATTTTTGGAAGCTATCTTGACTATTTTGAACGAAAGGCATTGATTTACAGCTATTTTCAGCTAAGTGAACGCTCTGAGGGGGTAACAAACAAGCTAAACAGATTTCTGTATAAGGGTTATAAGTTACAATGGCCAGTTTTGCTTGAGTAAGTTCTGATATAAAAAAATGCTTACTTCGGGTAAACTTAATGATTATTAACTATCAAAAAAAGACCCTATGAAAAAAAATACAGAAACTCATCAAATAAACACCAAACTAACCCTACACAACCCCTCCCAAACCCCCCTCACCCTGCACGCAATTTCCCTATCTCTCACCACTCAAAACAACAACCTCATAGAATGTCGTCTCACCTTCCAACTCACCCCCCAACTCTACCAACGCATAGAAAAGGAAGCATTATTTAATCTTAAACCAGAAGTCCGTAATTCTGATTCTGTAAAATTCCTCCCTGAACCTGACATCACCATCGAAACCAGTCTTAAACCCGACTTATTGCCCCTATTAACAGAACACGCTAATAACATTGAAGAAACTGTAAATTACATCCTGAAATTAAACCAAGAACAACCAGAAAATATCCTCCTATCTACCGAAAGTTGGTTAGCTTTATCTGTCAAACAGCAACAGGAATTAGGAGAAATTGGTTATCAAACTCTTTGGTCTTATATTAGTCCAGAAAACCTTACTCAAACAGCAACTTCCGGTGAACATATTACTGAAGGAATTATCAACTTTTTTCAAGATTGGACTGAAGCGAATTTATCAACCAAAACTCAAGAAACTGCTACCAAAATGATGGAAGGAATTAATACATTTTTAACAGAATTAAATAATATTAATCCAGAAGAAATTAGCACATCATCTACAAATAGTAATATTTTTGAGGAAATGATCAATTTCTTCACTGCTGATGATTGGCCTTTTGTACAACTTTCAGGACAACCGGCTTTACAAATAAGTTTTCAGGGTGAAAATGGTAAATGGAATTGTTACGCTAGAGCCAGAGACGAACAACAACAATTTATCTTTTACTCCATTTGTCCAGTTAACGCACCAGAAGAAAAACGACTAGCTGTAGCCGAGTTTATCACTAGGGCTAATTCTGGCATGATGATCGGTAATTTTGAGTTAGATTTTAGCGATGGAGAAATAAGCTATAAAACCAGTATTGATGTAGAAGGTGATAGAATTAGCAGCGCACTTATTAAACGTTTAGTTTACGCCAATGTGATGATGATGGATGAATATTTACCAGGGATTTTATCTGTTATTTATGGTAATGTATCCCCGGTAGATGCAATAACTCAAATTGAGGCTTAAACCATCAAAAAAATCATCCATCTGTTGTAGGAACAATTCATGAATTGTCCCTACCATAATTTTCAGTTACCACTGACTACCAATCATTGTAAAAGCAGACCAATAGTAAGGATGGGAGAGATTAGCATTCTGTAACTTAGTAGCAATTGTCCGAGGTATATCAATGTTACCCCTAAGACTAATTAATTGATTTCCTTGTACTTTAACTTTACCTTGAATCATAGCTAATTGTGTTTGTCGCAGTGCTTCAGATTTAATTGGTGAAGTCTTTAATTGGCGATAAAACTCAGTCATCAAAACCATAGTTCCATTATCTTCAACCAACCACAAACTGGCAAGTGCTGATTTTACACCTGTTTTTACCGCTAACCCAGCAAAACCTAATTCAGCATTCTCATCTCCAAAAGCTGATTTACAAGCACTTAAAACTAGTAATTCCACTGGTGGTTCATCCCATCCCAACTCACTGACTTGATCAAATGGCAGTTTACCATTATACAACTGAATGTAAGAAGCACTAGCATCACCACGAGCAAATTCTGCATGAGTTGCTAGGTGAATCATTTCAAAAGGTTTGTTAGTAACAGGATTCTTTTGACGTTGAGTCTTGAGATTTTCCAGGGTAAAGCTTTGATTGAGAAAAGATTTACCATTCCATAGATTGGCGATATTATCAAGCTCTACTGGAACAGCTTCCAACTTATTTTGGTTTTGGTCTTCGGCAAATTCACTAGCTCCCATTGCCAAAACTTGAGCGTTTTTAATATTTGAATAACTCATCTTGGTGGCACTGGCACTGGGTATGATTCCCAAACTGTATTTTTCAATCAAAAACTGTTGACCATCATGGAGAGCAGCCATAGGAATAAAACGTAAACCAGCATCCAAAACAAAGGACAAATTATTAACACCCTGTTTTTGTAATTCCGCTTCATAGGGTGCAATTAGCCATTTATATAATTGCTGTGCTGGTTCTAAATAATTTGTACTATTGACATCTTCATATTCATCAACTCCATTGTACAGTTCATCTGCTACTTCCTTAATCTTGGCTCTGGTAGCATAAGAAACTTGTTTACGAATAGTTTTACCTTCCGAGGTGAATATGGTTAAATACAGTACATCTTTATCTTGTGATGTGTCATCACTAGGGGCAAAACCCACATAAACAATAGCCGATTTAATCCCTGTTTGTGCTTCAATTTGTTTCAGTTCAGCTTGAATATCAGCTTGAGATTTTCTAATAAATGATCTGCCAGAATATGACTCAATTTCTGCCGTATATCGCTCCTCTAGTGTAGCAACATCTGTATCAACTGTCACTGCTGGATTACTGCTAACTGATAGCAGACCTGATATATCTGGTACTGGTTCTATAGTTATGCTACTATTAGAATTGGTAATTATTTGAATGTTGCCTTGAGTAACATTGCCTTCAAAGGATCTTACAGGTCTGATATTGTTGATAACACCTCCTGTTATTGCTGCTGCTGTACCCAGTTCGCTGCTATTACCAATGATAAATAATGTATTACCATCACCTCCATGTCGGATAGTGACAGAACCATTACCATCGCCGCCTATTGTAGAAATACTAGAACGAACACCATTGCGAGCGTCAAAGCTGCCTGTAGCCCGGAAAAATCTTCTGGTTGTAATATCAACATTACCACCAAGTCCACTCCCTAATGCTTGGGTATTGATAGCAAAAACTTCAATATCATTATCAGGATCTAACATGACATTACCACCATTACCAGTGCTAGAACTGGTATCTAAGAATCCGGTTTTAATTCTGTTTTTTGCTTGAATATTAATATTTCCACCTTGAGTTGTGATGTTTTGTGTTGTCACTGCTCCTATATTACTTTTCAGGTTGACTTTATCATTTGTGGTGTCGATTTTTCCAGTATTGATATTTTGATTGGCTGTTAGGTTAGTTAAACCACCTCTGATATCGTTGATACTAATTCCACCAGATGAACTGTTAAGATTGATATTTTCACCATTAATATTAGCAGTCGTGATATTTTGACTGGCTGCTAAATTAATTAAATTTCCTGTAATGTCATTGGTTGAAATTCCCCCAAGGGTACTGGTAACATTGATATTTTGACCTTGCGTTGTAATATTGCTAGTGCTAATATTTTGATTAGCTAATAAATTAATTGAGGCATTATTTAAACCTGTAATTGTAGCAGTTGCAGAGATTGAACCTGTGCCATTAGGTGTTTTGATAGTTGTGGGGTCTTTAAATGATACAGGGTTATTAATAGCAATATTACCACTTCCGTCATTACGTCCAATAGTAATAGAACTAAATCCATCTGCTAAACCTGCTATTTCTGCACTTGTTAAGTTTAATGTTCCCGCAATTTCATTACCTAAAGTGATATTTCTGTTTGCGTTTGCAGGTTGAATGGTTAAATTTCCTGTTCCTGTTGTGGTGGTGGGTAATTCTGGTAATTTGATATCATCTGCTGTTAATGTGACGTTATTATTTCCTGCTGCTACATTGCCATTAAATTCTATGTTTCCACTATTGGATTTTAATTCTTGATTACTATTGTTACCTGTGAGGTTGACATCTCCATTGTATGTTTGATTTCCTGCTGTTGTCATATTGTTGGCAATATTTGTATGTGCAGCATTTGTGGTTAAGCTATTGACATTTACTGCATTACCAAATGTGAGATTTCCTGTACCTGTGTTCAGGGTGAAATCTGTGGTTAAACCATTAATTGTGCTGCTAAAAAGAATATCATTGTTGGTAGAATTGAAGGTTTTAGCATTATTCCCTGTGAGGTTGACAGCACCTGTAAATTGTTGAGTTCCTGTGGTGATAATATTGTTGGCAATATTGGTATTTGCAGCAGTTGTGGTTAAGCTATTGACATTTACTGCATTACCAAATGTGATATTTCCTGTACCTGCATTCAGTGTGAAATCTGTGGTTAAACCATTAAGTGTGCTGCTAAAAAGAATATCATTGTTGGTAGAATTGAAGGTTTTAGCATTATTCCCTGTGAGGTTGACAGCACCTGTAAATTGTTGAGTTCCTGTGGTGGTAATATTGTTGGCAATATTCGTATTTGCAGCAGTTGTGGTTAAGCTATTGACATTTACTGCATTACCAAATGTGATATTTCCTGCACCTGCGTTCAGGGTTAAGTTATGATTTCCATTAACAGTACCACCCAATAAAATATCACCTATACTCGCACCTGTATTGAGGTTAATATCATTTCCCAAGATTACATTGTTGGGTATAGAGATATTCTGATTATTTGTAGTGATATTCGCATTGAGATTAGTTGTGGTTGCTTCTAATGTAATTGACGCATTAGATATACCTGTAATTTGACTGTTAATTTCAATATTCCCATTAGGTGATTTGATGGTTGTGGGGTCTTTAAATTCTACAGGGTTATTAATAGCAATATTACCACTTCCGTCATTACGTCCAATAGTAATAGAACTAAATCCATCTGCTAAACCTGCTATTTCTGCACTTGTTAAATTTAATGTTCCCGCAATTTCATTACCTAAAGTGATATTTCTGTTTGCGTTTGCAGGTTGAATGGTTAAATTTCCTGTTCCTGTTGTGGTGGTGGGTAATTCTGGTAATTTGATATCATCTGCTGTTAATGTGACGTTATTATTTCCTGCTGCTACATTGCCATTAAATTCTATGTTTCCACTATTGGATTTTAATTCTTGATTACTATTGTTACCTGTGAGGTTGACATCTCCATTGTATGTTTGATTTCCTGCTGTTGTCATATTGTTGGCAATATTTGTATGTGCAGCATTTGTGGTTAAGCTATTGACATTTACTGCATTACCAAAGGTTAAATTTCCTGCACCTGCATTCAAGGTTAAATGACTATTACCGTCTACAAGTTCATTAAAGGTAATTCCATTTCCTGTTAATGTGGGGTTATTGGCAATGGTGACATTATCGTTATAAGTCTGACTTCCAGTGGTGGTAATGTTGCCATTTAATGATGTTGTTCCACCTGCATTTGTTAATAAACTTGCAGCGGTAACTGTGTTAAATGCGGTTATCCCTGTACTATTTGCAATAATATTTGCTAATGTTACATTGTTACCAAAGGTGAGATTTCCTGCACCTGCATTAGCTGTAAAATCTAACCCAGTCCCAGTCAGGGTATTATTGAATATAATACCATTGCCTGTGAAGGTGCTGTTGTTGAATAAAGTTACTGGACTATTATAAGTTTGTAGTGCGGTAGTGTTGACATTACCTTTGATATTTATATTATTGCCACTAGCTGTTAAAGTGTTTAACGGTGTTGTACTACCGACATTTTTCTCAAAGGTTAAATTGCCTGCACCTGCATTCAAGGTTAAATGACTATTACCGTCTACAAGTTCATTAAAGGTAATTCCATTTCCTGTTAATGTGGGGTTATTGGCAATGGTGACATTATCGTTATAAGTCTGACTTCCAGTGGTGGTAATGTTGCCATTTAATGATGTTGTTCCACCTGCATTTGTTAATAAACTTGCAGCGGTAACTGTGTTAAATGCGGTTATCCCTGTACTATTTGCAATAATATTTGCTAATGTTACATTGTTACCAAAGGTGAGATTTCCTGCACCTGCATTAGCTGTAAAATCTAACCCAGTCCCAGTCAGGGTATTATTGAATATAATACCATTGCCTGTGAAGGTGCTGTTGTTGAATAAAGTTACTGGACTATTATAAGTTTGTAGTGCGGTAGTGTTGACATTACCTTTGATATTTATATTATTGCCACTAGCTGTTAAAGTGTTTAACGCTGTTGTACTACCGACATTTTTCTCAAAGGTTAAATTTCCTGCACCTGCATTCAGGGTTAAATGACTATTACCGTCTACAAGTTCATTAAAGGTAATTCCATTTCCTGTTAATGTGGGGTTATTGGCAATGGTGACATTATCGTTATAAGTCTGACTTCCAGTGGTGGTAATGTTGCCATTTAATGATGTTGTTCCACCTGCATTTGTTAATAAACTTGCAGCGGTAACTGTGTTAAATGCGGTTATCCCTGTACTATTTGCAATAATATTTGCTAATGTTACATTGTTACCAAAGGTGAGATTTCCTGCACCTGCATCCAAGGTTAAATTACTATTACCATCTACAAGTTCATTAAAGGTAATTCCATTTCCTGTTAATGTGGGGTTATTTGCAATGGTGACATTATCGTTATAAGTCTGACTTCCTGTGGTTGTAATATTGCCATTTAATGATGTTGTTCCACCTGCATTAGTCAGTAAACTTGCAGCGGTAACTGTGTTAAATGTGGTTGTCGCTGTACTATTAGCGATAATATCTCTTAATGCTGTCGTGTTACTTAGAGTTATATTTCCTGTTAAAGCATTGACTGTTAAATTGCCACTAACATTACTATTCCCTAATGTGATATTATTTACATCTTGTAAAGTGACATTATTTCCTGTTAATACACTAACTTGATTAAAGTCATTGGTATTGTTGTTTAAGGTAATATTTTCTCCCGTTAATGTAGTATTCCCTGCTACTGTTACATTGGTATTTAATCCTTGATCAATATCGCCACTTCCTGTAATATTTGCGCCCGTATTTGCTGTATTTAGTCTTAATGTGCCACCAATATTAGAGTTATTTAATACTATGGCATCATTACCATAAGTACCATTAAATCCAAATCCCGTTGCTTTACTATTGACTGTTAGATTACCTGTAATAGTTTCATTTCCTAATGTTACCACTCCTACTCTATCTATTAATAAATCTCCATTGTTAGTAGTTAGTCGGGATAAACTATTATTATTTCCAGTGGCAGTAAAACTATTAGCTGTGATACTGGCGTTTCCTGCTACCCGTAAATTTTCCCCAGTAAATTGAGTGACATTTCCAGCACTTGTTAAGGTGAGTGTTCCCCCGATTGTACTATTACCTAATACTGTGCCGTTAGCATTGTTATTAGTAACAGTCACGTTGCCTGTATTTGCTAAGGTAGTGGTGAAGTTAGCATTATTGGCAACTGTGATACTTGTACCTGTATTTTGAGTAATTGTTCCCGCCGATGTTACTGTTAAATTGCCACTATCTTGAATATTTCCTAGTACGATATTGCCGGCATTACTAGATATATTAACGTTGGCATTGGCAGATGTGGAGTTGGCTCTAATATTAGCATTAAGTATGTTAATTCCTTCGGCTATACCATTAGCATTAGTGTTATTTCCTGTTAATGTGATATTTCCACTATTTGTTGATACATTACCTTGTACCTGAATACCTCTAGCACTGCCACCATTACCTGCTGAAGTACCTATTAAACTAATATTGCCGCTATCTGAGGCGATGTTACTAAATATGACAATTGCTGGTGTATTAACGCTAGAATTGGTGTTGTTTCCTGTGAGGGTAATATTTCCACTATTTGATGTTATTGGTGCAGTGGATTGTAAAGTAATACCCCTAGAATTGGTACCAGCACCTGCTGAAGTACCTGTTAATGTGATATTACCTGCATTAGAAGTGATCGCACGATTTGACAAAATTCCGTCGGCTACACCATTAGTGTTAGTATTATTGCCTGTTAATGTAATATTTCCACTACCTGTTGATATCACTGTTGCAGTATTGGCTAGTAAACTAATACCTCTAGCACCGCTCATATTACCTGCTGCAATACCTGTTAAGGTGATATTACCTGTATTTGAACTGATAAGGGCTTGATTACTGAAAATTCCTGCTCCATTACCAAGAGTAGTTGTAGTACTATTTCCCGTGATGGTAATACTACCACTATTTGTGCTTACATTAGATGTTATGCTCACGCCTCTGGCATTGTTACCAGTACCTGCTGCAATACCCGTTAAGGTGATATTACCACTATTTGAATTGATGGCTTGATTACTGAAAATTCCTGCTCCACTAGCACCAGTATTTGTACTATTTCCCGTGATGGTAATACTACCACTATTTGTGCTTACAGGGGATGTTATGCTCACGCCTCTGGCATTGTTACCAGTACCTGCTGCAATACCCGTTAAGGTGATATTACCACTATTTGAGGTGATCGCACTATTTGACCAAATTCCTTCGAGTACACTAGAAGTGTTAGTACTATTGCCTGTTAATGTAATATTTCCACTATCTGTTGATATACTACCTTGTAAATTAATAGAAGCGGCACTATTTAAACCATCACCTCTTGATGTCCCTGTGAAGCTAATACTGCCATTTCCTGTACTAATATTCACTCCTGAGTTTACAAGTATTCCTGGGGCATTATTTGATGTATTTCCTGTGGCGGTTAAATTACCCCCATTTGTTGTTATATTCCCTGATATTGATACTCCCCCTTCAGTCCCTGCATTTTGACTATCGCCTGTTAATATTACATTTAATGGATTTGCTGAACTATTAATATTGCCATTAATATTCACTCTACCATGAGCTGTTAATTCTAATGTTGATGTAGCACCGCTATAGTTTAAATTTGTACCTAAGGTAATATTTCCTGCTTGTGTTCCCCCTGAACCTGTTGCTACTGTAACATTTCCACTATTTAATGCTGTGATGATTAAATCTACTCCTAAAGAAGCACTATCTCCTGTGGCAGTAAAGGGATTAGTATCAGGAATGTTGGTATTTCCACCTCCTGCTACTATGTTAATATCTGTAGGATCTATTAACCAAGTTCCCCCAATTTGTCCTGAAATATCTGGCACTGTAGTAATGTCTAAATATCCCTTACTACTGGTTTCTATAAATCCGCCTTGATTATTTCCTTTGACACTTAAATTACCATATATTCTTGTGGCTTGTTCTGACCAGACTATGATATTGCCGCCATTAATTCCTTCGGCTTTAATATTACTATTTGGATCAATATAGGTAAATTGGGCTGTGGGTAGTGTGCCTTGACCTTGATAATCTCCCCCAATAAATATATTGCCCCCATTAGTTCCTAATGTGCGAATATTTCCATTAAATATTCCTATTTTGTCGCCTAATATATTAATTTTATTATTAGCTTGAATATTTCCCGATATAATACTTGTGCCTGTTTCTGTGGGGACTACTTGATTAATACTTGTTAATTTTAACTGGCCATTTTCTACTGTTACTCCTGATACATGATTCAAATTACCCCCTGTTAATAATTGAGGTAATGATAACGGTGTATTTGTATCTTGATTTAATCCGCTTTGATCTATAGGTAATCCTAAGCTTAATAAGCTGCCTTCTTGGGATATTCTGACTAATTTTTCTCCGGGTGTGGCTGCAATGGTAATATTACCATTTGGGGTAGATATGTTACCAGTATTGATGACTGTACCACCTAATAAGGTGATACTTCCTTGATTGGTAATTAAATTTCCTGTATTTAATATTGCTCCAGAATTTTGGTTTAAGAAAGCAAAACTATTAGGATTGCCGGTTAATAAATTATAATTATTCTGTCCTGTGGCGTTAAACCAATTATTGCCTACACCTATAGCATTAGCTGTAGTGGCTGTAAATGATGCTGGTACATTTAAACTAGCATTGTTACCGAAGATAATCCCAGCTGGATTCATGAGGAATAAGTTAGAATTACCACCAGTAACTTGAATCAGACCGTTAATAACAGAGGCATCACCCCCTGTCACCCTACCGAGTATATTGATAATATTAGGATTACTTAAAAAGTTAGCAGTTTGACCTTGATTTAAACCAAATTGCTGGAAACTGTGGTATAAATTTTGTTCAGATTGAGTACCACCAGTAATATTAATTTGTTGACCTGTAGTGTTAACTAGAGTATTAGTGCCATCATTGGCTGGGGTGATCTGTGCATTTGCTGGTTTTATAATTACTGGAGATAAAAATGTTAGTAGGAAGAGTAATTGATTATATTGATTTTTCAGCATAACATCAATCCGAAAATTAGCCATAACATGAATCAAAACACATCTTCCAAACATACATCAATAGTTTATTCTATGCAATCTCAACTTTGTATATTTTTTTAACAAAACTTGCTTCATCCGTCACAAATTGTAATATTTTATGGTTATGGGCGATAAAGGCGATAATTTAACGGAAAAACCAGACATCTAGATATCCCATAAGCTTCGACCTGCCCCCATAAATAGGTTCCATAATTTCTTTTCTGGAGATGTATATTATAATAATCAATCGGAAAGGATGTTTCAGCGGTATCAGGTTTTAAACCGGGATTAAGTACCCCAGGACACACAGGAACTTACCCTACAGGAGATTTGCCCTCTTGGGCGATTGGTGTTAACCTGTCCTCTAATGGCGATTCTGTGAATGTAGAATCCTTGCATCTTTACACCGGAGAGTGTCAAGAGTTTCTTGTTGGAAATTTTTACTGGGACAAGCATCCTATTAGAAAAATAAATTTTTATTACCCCATCACTAGGGGATAAACAGAAAATGTAGTGTACAATTTGCCAATGACTAATAAGATGACTGATAATATGACTGATAATACCCAATTACCTCAATTCAATCCTCAACAATTAATCACCATATATTCTAAGCAAGAATATGATGAATTATCGGATATTTTTTTAGAAATTATCTGGTATTTCGCAGAGAATACCTATTCTACAATTTCGCCAGAATGTCAATACTTTATTGATGCTTTTGTGAAGAATTTTTTATATTTTTTCACCCAGCCTGATTATATCATTGGTGATGCTTATACTCTCAAGTTTATTCAGGTTAATCCTACTATTGCTAATTTGGTAGCCATATCAAATTTTAAAAATACTGATGGTTATTTAGAAATTCTCAAGAATCAACCTAATAACTTTGTCAAAATTTTAACTTTATATTCCGCTAGAAATAATGTTAATTTTGATAGAGATATGTTGTTTAATACTAATCCTCATCTCGCTTGTTTATGGTATTCACATTTTTTGCTACTTTATAAATCTGCTTTAGTTAATAAAACAGCTTATTATAGCCTTCGTGAACATTTGTCATACCATCATGAGGATTTAAATATTTTCTATAATATCTCAGAAATTTGTTTTGGTGCTACCTATATTGACGAAAATAAAGATCATGAAATTAAGTATAAAGTTAATCAAGCTATCCAAGAAGGTTCTTTTGGTCAAAATGCACAAATTATTAATATTATTAATAAACCCGATCCTAAGAAAATCGCTATCATTACTGCTCTATGGTTTGATAAACATTCTGTATATCGGATCTTAGCAGAGTTTGTTAATTCTTTGAAGTCCGGTTATGATGTAACTTTGGTGCATTTGGGTGGTGTGAGAAATGATCTAGATATTGAGGGTTTTAAGGGAATAAAATATATATTTTTTGAAAATGGTAGTTTAAATATTGACGCGATCGCTAACAATGATTTTCAACTAATTTTTTATCCTGATATTGGTATGACTGATGAAAGTATATTTTTATCTAATTTAAGATTAGCACCTATACAAGCTTGTGGTTTAGGTCATTCTGTCAGCACTTTTGGCTCAAAAATAGATTATTATATTAGTGGTGCTAATGTAGAAAATATTAATTTAGCCCATAGAAATTATTCGGAAAGATTAGTTTTATTACCTGGTTTTGGTGCGGTACATAATCATCCTATTTATGATTTAAGAAAACCCAAAAAATCACGTTCTGAATTTATTATTAATTGTTCTTGGTTTGCCCAAAAAGTTAATTTTCCAATGCTGAACCTATTAAAAGAAATTATTGATAATGCTGAAAAACCTTTATTATTTAGATTCTTTTCGGGTGGAGCTTTAATTAATAAGAATGATTTTCTTCCCTTTGAAAAAGACCTGGAATCAATTTTAGGAAAGGATAATTTTGAGTTAGTTCCCGTCAAAATGTACGATGAATATATGGAAATGATGGAAGAAGGAGATCTATGTATTGAATCCTATCATTTTGGGGGTTGTAATATTGTGGCCGATAGTTTATATTTACGTAAATTAATGGTAACTTTTGAAGGTAATAGATGGTATAGTCGGATTGGTTCACAGATGTTGAGAATTATTGGTTTTGATGAATTAATTGCTAAGAATCCCGCAGAATATATGAAAATAGTTTTAAAATTAATTCATGATGATGATTATCGCTTAAAACTAGAGCGCAAATTACAAACTGTGGATTTAGAAAATACTGTATTTGATAAGTCCAGTCAAGGCTATTTCAAAAAAGCTATTGATTATTTAATTGCTAATCATGAACAACTGCAAAATGATAGTAATAAAAATCCCATAGTTATTGATTAAAAATTGATTAAAAAGTCTTGACAACAGCACAGGTTTTCGTTTTTGTCAAAGGTAGAAGTTCAGTCATGAAAATCAATCCGAAATTAGCTACAACATGGATCTGAATATGTATTCTAACTGTGCATCAATATTTATCCTAATTTATCCTAATTTATCCTAATTTATCCTAATTTATTCTAATTTATCCTATGCAACCTCACCTTTGTATATTTTTGTATATTATGGAAAAAATACTAAAATTTTGCCATTTCTCGATATCAAGAGAACATAGCGTGTTAATGTAAAAATTACAAGCTGATATAAACATAAACATAAGTGG
Source organism: Sphaerospermopsis sp. LEGE 00249 (assembly GCF_014299995.1). Lineage (NCBI taxonomy): Bacteria > Bacillati > Cyanobacteriota > Cyanophyceae > Nostocales > Aphanizomenonaceae > Sphaerospermopsis > Sphaerospermopsis sp. LEGE 00249. The sequence goes on from NZ_JACJUZ010000052.1 coordinate 21,941, forward strand.
AAAAATAAAAGACTAGGGGTAGTAATTTTATGCGTTGGTATTTACAAGGAAGAAATTTATGTGTATTTTTCATTCCCAGTACACTGCTATTGTTCTCTGCATCACCAGGTCATGCTCGATCATCTAGTTCGTTTGTATTATTAAAACAACCTGATCATCTGCTAACACAAGTTACAAATAAACCAAATCAACAATCAAATCAACAACTAGAATCCAATCAAGAAGTAGTAAAGAATACGGATGTTGTGAGTTCTTCAGTGTTCTTAGAAATATCAAAAAATCGTTTAGCACAAGGGGGAAATCCAGCAGATAATACTAATGAGAAAAGATTTATACAACCTGTCCCTGATGCTGAACCACTGACACCAGAAAATCAACCAATAGTTCCTTCAGAAACCGAAACTCAAACTGAAACCGAAACTGAAACCGAAACGGAAAAGATTCAAGTTAATAAAATTGAAGTATTGGGGAGTACAATTTTTAACCAAGAGCAATTGAACACCTTGACTAAGGAAGTAGAAGGACGTTCTGTAAGTTTAGAAGAACTGACAAAAGTCGCTGATGCAATTACCCAATTCTATTTAGATCGGGGATATTTGACCTCAAGGGCAATTTTAGCTAACTCAACAATTACTGATGGTGTAGTAAAAATACAGATAATTGAAGGAGGTTTAGAGAAAATTGAAGTTGAAGGTACAAAACATATTCATCCTAATTATGTGCGATCGCGTGTAGCATTAGGAATTAAAAAACCCCTGTCCACAGCAGATATAGAAAACCAATTAAGATTATTAAGAATAGATCCCTTATTTTCCAAGGTAGAAGGTATTCTCCGTGCAGGTACTAAGTTGGGTGAAAGTATTCTAGTAGTCAGAGTTACCGAAGCTAACCCTCTACAAGCTAGTTTAAATGTTGATAACTATTCCCCACCAAGTGTAGGTTCAGAAAGATTTGGTATCAATACGGTTTATCGTAATCTCACAGGATGGGGTGATGAACTGGCAGCATCTTATTATTTTACAGCCAGAGGCGGATCAAATGTCTATGATTTCAGTTATCGCATTCCAGTAAATACCATGAATGGGACTGTGCAACTGAGAACAGCTATTAATAATAATCAAGTTATCCAAGAACCTTTTAAAAATGCCAATATTCGCGGTGAGTCCCAACTCTATGAAATCAGTTTTCGTCAACCTTTAGTGCGATCGCTCCGCCAAGAATTTGCATTATCATTAGGTTTTACCGTCCAAGATGGTCAAACCTTTACTTTTGCAGGTCCGACAGCATTCGGTTTTGGACCAGATGAAAACGCTAACAGCAGAACACGAGTAATTAAATTTGGACAAGACTATTTATCAAGGGATTTACAAGGTGCATGGTCTTTACGTTCTTTATTTAGTCTGGGTATAGACGTATTTGATGCTACCAGAAATGCCGATCCTATTCCTGATGGTCAGTTTTTCAGTTGGTTAGGACAAATACAAAGAATACAAAGAATCAGCGATAACTATTTATTATTTGCCCAAGCAGAAGTACAATTAACACCTAACAGTTTATTACCATCACAGCAATTTATAATTGGTGGTGGTCAGTCAGTACGTGGTTATCGGCAAAATACCCGTGCAGGTGACAACGGAGTAAGATTTGCTGTAGAAAATCAAATCACACTATCTAAAGATGAAAAAGGCAACTCATCAATCAAAATAGCGCCATTTTTTGATTTAGGATATGTCTGGAATAAAGATGATAACCCTAACACCCTACAGAGACAAACATTTTTAGCTGGTACGGGAGTGGGAGTTTTATGGCAACTTGTACCAGGTTTCAATATACGCTTAGATTACAGTCTACCTTTAATTAATTTAGATGACCGTGGTGTAAATGCCCAGGATGACGGGTTTTATTTCAGTGTAGGATATAAGCTATGAAATCAGAAAACTCGTTTAAAGTGAAAATGGAATCACAATAATGGTGAAAAATTTTTGTATATGACATCATTTGCTTCCTTTTATCCAGAATACACCTGTTCATACAATAATCCTTTAAATTGCGATCGCCCTTTACAAACCGCCCAAGAACTCAAAGGTGCTAAATTCTGTCTAGAATGTGGTTTTCCTGCGACTTTATCAGAGCAAGCAGAAATAAAAGGTAACTCTGGTACATATCAGGTAACTAATTATTTAGGCGTGCGAGGTTATGGTCGGGTATACTCAGGTATTAAAATCAAAGACCAACAGCCAGTAGAAATCAAAGAATATATACTGCCCAAACGTTGTTTTAATGACCAAGAATCAGGCGATCGTAAACAACTTTTTCAACGTTTAGGAGGAATAAAGTTAGCAGATAGTAGAATGCAAAATTTTCGCTTAGTTAACACATTAGAAGCTATTGCTGATGAAAAATTAGAACGTTGTTATTTAATCACCCAAGCCATAGAAGCATCCCAAACCTTACATCAATATCTCATCCAAAACGGGAAAATGACAGCCGTTCAGGTGAGAGAAATACTGAATCAAACCCTACAAACTCTAGAATTTCTCCACAGCCAAAAAATACTTTTTCCCTCCAATCAAGTACAACAAGGTATTGCTCACAGCAACATAAATTTAGATAGTATATTAATTAAATTAACCAATAAATTAACCAAACATGAACAATTTTCTATATATCTTTGTGATTTAGCAATTTGGGAAAACTTATTTATTCCCCCAGCCATTACCCAACCCGCACCTGCTCAAAAAGAAAAAGATTTAGAATCATTAGGATTAGTAGCTTTTTATTTACTAGCAGGAAGCACGATAAATTATGCTGATCATCAACCTCTAGACCCCAGAGACAATCAACATTGGTCTACTACAGATATTTATTTAAAGCAGTTTATTGAAAAATTAATTGGCATACATACACCTTTTACAAGTGCAGAATTAGCGCGGCAAGCACTCATAAAATTACCCAAAGAAGGTCAAACAAATAATTCAGATTCATCTTCTCAAACACAACCTGATCAAAGTCTTAAAAAAGTATCAATGTGGTTATTAATCATAGTTTTGTTATTATTGGGAGGAGGAATTTTTGCTTATGTTAAGTATTTTAATCAACATGATGATAGTAGCAAATATTTACAATGGTCTAAACTGCGGCGGAGATTTGCCGATGTAAATAATGTACCTGCTGGGCAATTTAATTACACAGGGGAAAATCCTGGAACATGGACTTTTATTATCAAACAAAAAGTAGGAAAAGACAGTTTAGAAGATTTACTATATCAACCGAAACCAGAAGCACAAGCGACTTTTAAATATACTCCCGTAGCGTCATCAAATTTAGAAAATCTGGGGCAACCGATAGCAGTAGTCCAAGCAGGAGAAAAAGACTTTGCCATCACCAGTTTAACTCAGAAAATATCAGGGGAACTAGATAAAAAATCAGTTGCTTATGATGGGTTATTAGTCTATGTGGAATTTAGTAGAAAAAATGACAATATGACAGATGCACTCGGTGGTCAAATTACAATCGATCAACTGCGTGAAATTTATACAGGAAGAATTACAAATTGGCAGCAAATTAATAGTAAGCTGCCGAATTTAGAAATTAGACCATTTGCCCCCACAGAACCAGAAGCCAACAGTAAATTTATAGAAATAGTGCTAAAAAATGACCCTCAGGATCAAGCTTTATTTGCAGCCAAAGTGACTCAGTGGGATACAACCAGAACCCAAAACCAAATTCGTCAAGAAATTCTCAACGGACAAACTACTGGTATCATTGGTTTTGGGATGATTAGTAAAATTAAGGGACAGTGTACAGGTTATCCATTAGCTATAGTAGATGGTAAAAAACCAGCTATTCAACCGCTATTTCAACAACGCGAACGCCGTCCTCTGAAAACTTCAGACAACCTCTGCCAGCATGATGACTATTTTTTTGATGTTAATGCTTTCCAAAGTTACCCTTTAGGATACCCTATATTTGTAGTTTACCCCAAAGACAACAGCCGCCCTGTCGCTGGTTCTACCTTTGCTGAGATACTAACTACTCGTCAGGGTCAGTGTTTACTTAGTAAAGTAGGTCTTGTCCCTTTACAACCCATACCTGATGATCTAAACAATTATGGCTGCAAATCGTTGTCCTAACCCAAGCTGTGAATATTTTAACAAAATCCTACCCAATAATGCCAAGGTTTGCGCTTGGTGTGGAACTCCTTTGGGTAATCTAGTAGCACCTACACCTCAGATACCAACACCACCTCAACCCACACCGATACCGACACCCATACCACCTCAACCCACACCACGACCAACACCACCTGAACCTATCAAGCAACCACCAGTTGAGGATCAAACCAATTATCAGCCACGTTCACCCGTACAACCTATACAGCCAGCTTATCCCCCACCGACACCGAAAGTACCACTTCTCAAACTCATTCACTTTTCAGGTAGAGAATTTCAATGGTCAGGGGAAGCAGGTTTTATTGGTCGCCGCAGTCAAAGCATTACTATTCCCCCAGAAATTGACCTAACTGGTATCCCCAACGAAGGAATAGTTTCTCGTCGTCATGCGCGAGTGTCTTGGGATTGGTCGCAAAATAGCTACATGATTGTTGACATGAGTACCAATGGTATTTATTTAAACGGAACTCCTTTAAGTCCTGGTGTCCAATATCGCCTCATGAATGGGGATTCATTGCAGTTTGGTCAAGAAAATCTAGTACGTTTTGCGGTTCATGTAGGTTAATTAAATACCTAGCGTCTGGATGGGGTATCTGGGCATGATGTTCAATGATACTTTGATCATCCTAATCTGGTGCGGGCTGGACAGCCCGCTAGACTTAATATAAATTAAACATACAAAAGCTTAGTATCCCACTTAGGGGTTGCTGAGAAAGTTTGGTGAAGATATAGACGGCAAACTATTGTTACTTGTAAATTGCAGATGGATGCAAACCTTATAATTTGCCCATTTCGCCGAATTTATGAAAAAAAGGAGCAAAAGCCACTCAAAAAGCAGGAGTATTAAAATAAAAATTACGCATTATAATTGATATAGTAATAACAGAAATGGAGATGCCACAAACAGCAACAAATAAGTTATCAAAATTACTCTATTAAACGGAAGTAGATATGTATCCTAAAAAACTTAGATTTTTGACAGGTTGTTTGCTTACGGCTTTAGTCTATTTACCGCCAGATTTTCTCAATCCGACGAAAGTTTTAGCAGCAGATCAGGTTGTGGTAAAAGCACAAAAATCAGGCCAATATACACAATATATGTCCCGTGGTTATGAATTAACCAGACGAAGAAACTATCGCCAGGCTTTATCTTATTTCCAACAAGCACTGCAAATACGTCCTGGCGATCGCTATGCCACAACAGCAATTAGAAATGTAACTGGCTACATTCAACGTCGCCAAAAGATTGTCTTTGTTCCGGGTAGACCTGATAGAACAAGAAGTGCAGCCAGCAGAAGCACAGGGCGTTTTAATTCCCTTGCTCTAACAGCCACAAACCTAGAAGCACAACTAACGACATCAGAACATCCCACATTGTGGTTTTACATTGATAAAGATGCTCGAACAGCAAAAGAACTGAAATTTGTTTTGAGAGAGGGTAATGGTCAAAGGACTAAACCCCTATATGAGAGAACTTTGACACCTGTGAGACAAGAAGGTATTGTGAGTGTAACTGTACCCGTGGATAAAGCATCATTAACAATAGGTAAAAAATATACTTGGACTTTTGACATAGTTTACCTTGATGGTCCGAATCGAAAACTAAAAGGTGAAATTAATCGCGTGCCAAACGAAGACATCGGTAACCAGATCCAACAAGCAACCCAACCGTTAGATCGGGCCGTGATTTATGCCACTGCTGGAATTTGGGAAAATGCTCTGAGTATTGTGGCCGATTTACGCTGTCAGCGCCCCAATGATACGGACGTACAGGAATACTGGAAAGATTTGTTGCAGTCGGTGAACCTAGAAGGGTTGGCAACCCAACCAATATTATCTTGTGGTGCTTCCCAAAACTAAAACTGAGGATTCTAGTAAATGAGATGCGTAGGGTTACAAAATAAAATCAAACTATGTCAAGAAAAGTAAACAAGCCTAAAACCCTTTTTCCTCTTACCTGATTCCCAGATCAATTTTTAACACCAATCCACTCACCTCTTTAACCAACCATCAAGATAGAACCTCTGCAAAAGTGAACAGCAATCATCAAGACCTTAACCTCAAAGAAACACTGGATATCAACCGATATATTCAACAGGCTTATACTTGTTTTGCCCAAGGGGATATTGAGGGAGCGATGGGCAACTTCCAGAATGCGATCGCCCTTTATCCCCATTGTGTCCAAGTTTATACAGAAAGAGCCAATTTCCGGCTGCATCAGTTACAAGATCTAACTGGTGCATTAGAAGATTATACACAAGCTATTTATATCAATCCTCACAACGCTCTCTGTTATTTTTGGCGCAGTCAGACTTATCTAGCACTAGGTAATCACCAAAAAGCCATAGAGGATCATAACACAGCTATGAGTCTAGCTCCAGAAGGTACTATTTATCATTTCTTTGACCAAAGTAACTACAAGTCATAGCTGTAGGATTGAGGGTTTGTAACTGTAAGATAAAATCTACCCAGATGTAAACACAATTACGGGAATGTACACATAATACTGTACAGTTATGTAACCAGTTGGGTCTAGACTTGGGTAGCTCTGGGTAAGTTTTATAGAGCGGGAATCAAGAAGCAAGGTAGCAAGGAGAAAATTGCTTTTTACCTGGGTTTGCGTTACATCCCCAATCTCCTATAAAGTTGCCACAATATTCAACAATTCCTCAACTGACTGATATCTTTGTGTAAAGTCAAGATGCACCATTTTATTAATCACCCCATTCAATGGCTCAGTGGTGTTTGCCAGTTCCCACCAATAATACCAAATCTGTTCACCCGTTTCCGATGTCTGATTAATGATCACCACACCAGTCTTGACATCTCGCTGGAAAACTTTGGGATGGACTCCTGTTAAAGCTTGTATGATCATTATTCCCAAAGCATAAATATCGCTGTTGAGTTTTGGCATACCGCTCATTTGTTCACCAGGTGCATAACCAAGAGTCCCAATAGCGATAGTTTGATTTTCTTGCTGTTGGGCTTGCACTTGTGGTTGTATTTGTTTGACAGCACCAAAGTCAATGAGAACAATATGATCATTTGTTTTGCGTCTAATCAAGTTACTGGGTTTGATATCTCGATGAATCACACCATAACTGTGAACAAATACTAGGACTTGCAATACTTCTTTGAGTATATTCATCGCTTCGGCCTTTACAAGAGATACTCCTGGTTTCAACTTATCAGATAAGGAATGACCATCAATAAATTCCTGAACTAAATAAAATTGCTGATTTTCTTCAAAGAACGCCAATAAGTATGGTATTTGCGGGTGTTTACCCAAAGTTTCCATAATATATGCTTCATTATGAAATAAGCGTCTGAGAACACTGAGATATTGTGAGTTCTGGTGAGCAGACCGCATTTGTTTCACAACACACACTGGTTTTCCCGGTCGTTGAATATCTTGAGCTAAGTAAGTAGTACCGAATCCTCCACTACCTAACTTTTCAGTAATGTTGTAACGTTTGTTGAGTAATGTATTTAACGCCAGTTCTTGTCCTGAAGGATAGAGTGCAGGACTCATATTTGTTGCCTGAGTTTGTCTACTGGGTTCTTGCAATTTATAGGCTTGCAACTGAGCAATTAAGTCTTGTTGCTCTTGTACTATTTGCATGACTTTCTCCTGCTCTTGCTGGCTAAAATAGGCACTGTAAGCAAGAACACCAACCGCTGCAACTACTAAGCCCAGTGCTGGAGAAACTACTGGAAACCATCCAGCTTGGAGAAAAATCACAAAATTAGTTCCCAATAAAACGGCTAAAGATCCACCTTCAGCCACTCCCAAAGCTAAAGGATGTCGAATACGCCATGCTAAAAATCCCCCTACTACAGACCATCCTCCTATCCAGATGAATTCACCCCATCCCGGTAAAAACCAAAACAGACGCTGGTTATTTAAAACTGCACTGAGAATTTGACTGACCATCTGAGCATGAATTTCAACTCCTGCCATCTTCCCTGTATTATTAGCTTTGCCAGTAGTAAATGGCGTGTTAAAAATGTCTTTTAAACTCGGTGCAGTCGAACCAATCAAGATAATACGGTCTTTGACTAAATCAGGTTTCACCTGACCAGAAAGTACATCTGTAACAGTTACCTGCTGGGCGATCTGACTGTGAGAACGGTAATTCAAGAGAATTTGATAGCCTTGGGTATCTGCGTTTTGATAACCTCCAGAATGACTTTGCAGAGGTTTAAAAATCACATTACGCAGTTGTAGTTCTTGGTTGTCCGTTATTTGTGCCTGAATACCTCCCCCATCCAAGAATTTAATGGCTAATTGCCAACTCAAGGAGAAAGGGCTTTGACAAAGATTTGACTCATTTGCCTTCACTGATATCAGATTGCGACGAATAGAACCATCAATATCTTCGACAATATCACTAAATCCTACTTGTTCTGGTTTTGTTCCTTGTGGGGGTGCGATCCCAGGATTTTTGCTATCAGCGTGTTTACAGACAGGAAAGATGATATCACTGTACTCTAAACGTTCTAGTAATTTTTCATGTCCTGGTTGCACAGGTAAGTCCCGAAAAATATCTAAACCAATGGCACGGGGTTCATATTCTTCCAGTTTGCCCAATAGTTTGTCTAGGACTTCCCCAGGTAAAGGCCAATTCCATTTTTGCAGATCCTCCTCAGTGACAGCAACAATTAATAGCCGCGAATCTGGGACAGGATCACCCCTCATTTGCATCATCTGGTCATAAACTCTTAACTCTATGTTCTCTAAGACTTGTAGTTTCTGAACTCCCACAATGAAAATTGTGGCGATCGCACTGGAAATAATTACTGGTTGTTTTAATAATTTCTTAAAATTTGCCAACATTTCACTCAACATTTCACTAATCCAGATATTTCATAACATTTAATTATTTTTTAGAATCAATAATGCAATTTATGTGATAAAATTTACAATTTTTATTCTTTAGTTAATTGACAATTGTATATTTTTATATATTTGTGGCAAAAACAGAGGTTAAAAGCAGATAATACGATTATATACTATTTCAATTTCCGTAGAACCTATTCTGCATATACTGGCAATATTAATTACAGTAGTAAAAAACTATGATAGTGACACTTAATGAATTGTCACTATAAGGGTTGCAGATTATGCAAATTTAATCACCACCAGATATCCATTTTTGTTTAACTCTGGAATTATCAACTCAATATCGTGTCACCTCCTGAAAACAGGACACTCAATCAGTGCCAAAGTAAAATTTACCAGAAGCTTATGCTGATTTACTTTTTGCAATTTTTTATTTATCAAAGTCGAGTAGAGCTATGATTCGGGGAATTATTTGCACAAAACCAGAAATTAGCTGTCATGATTTGAGATCATCACATATCCAAGAATTTTGTCAATTACAATCTGAACAGTTAACCAATCAATATCCAATTTTATTAGCTCGTATTGTCTATTATGATTGTTGGTCAAAGAAACATCAAGAAATAATTAATTATTCTGATATCAGTGAAAAAACAGCCAAATTATTGTCATTTATTTTGACATACTTACGCTCAGAGGCATGGTTAATAGACTATCCTGCCGTCGGAGAAATCCATGAATTTAAAATAGAAGAATTGCACTTATTTTCCTATGTATTTCCCATAGGATATAGAAATCAAAAACCAGAATATATACAGATAATTACAGAAAACACCCTTGTAGAAAATGCAAAAAATGAGATAAATAAATCTGCTATTTTACTGAGCAAATATGCAGACCTATATTTAGACTATGGCAGACAAAAATCAGAAATTAAATTGCTAGAACAGCTACTGCATCGAGTCGGACACCAATTGCGAAACTATTTAGGATTAATAGGATTATATGCCAACAATTTATGCTTTAGCTTAAAAGATCAGCCTGAGTATGAACAAGCAAAAATCATCCGTGAAAGTATTGAAGATATAGATATTAATCTCACCGAAATAATTAATTGCGGTCAAGGGGAGAAATTAAGAGTCACTCCACAAGACCTAAGAAATTTAGTATTGGAAACTATCAAACATTTACAACCTTTGATCAATGAAAAACAAGTAAAAATATCAATTCCTGAAACTTCCACAACCTTGTTAATAGACAAATTACAAATTAAGCAAGTTTTTCACAATATACTAAACAATGCTATTTACTTTAGTCCCAAATCAGGAACAATTACCTGTAGCTGGAATATTTTTCAAGAAGAAGTATTAATCAAAATTTCCGATCAGGGAAAGGGACTATCTTCAGAAGATATACAAAAAATCTTTACCCCCTTTTATACTCGTCGTCCAGGAGGTACAGGACTAGGTTTAACCATCGCCAAAAAAATTATTCTCGACCACCACGGAAACTTGTGGGCGCAAAGTTTATCAGAAAGTGGAGCGCAATTTTGTATCATTTTACCTTGCACCAAGAATATTTAACAGTATGAACAATGGAGTATGAAAAATGGCTTATCGTAATTCTCTGACAACTATCTTGGTAGAAGACAACGAACGCTTTCGCCAAGGTCTACGGACTCTCTTGAGTTTTTATAATAGCAATGGTTCATTGCCTGTAGAAGTAGTCGGTGAAGCTAACTCTTTAGACCAGGCGTTAAAATTGACAGAAGATAAATCACCAGATTTAATATTACTAGATTTGCAACTTATTGGTAGTGATGGTATTACCGTTTTAGTTTCTCTTAAACAAATTGCTTATCCTGGAAAAGTCCTAGTTTTATCTGCTCACCAAGAAGACGAATGGATTTTTCGAGCTATGCAAGCAGGAGCATCTGGTTATGTGTTTAAAAATCATTTGGCGGCTCAATTATCAGAAGCCATAAACACAGTAACTAAGTCAGAAATTTATCTACCTTCAGAAGTTGCCAGTCGATTTTTCAGATTTTTTCAGACTTATTCAGACTCCTGTATGCGTGCTTGTCATCAGATGCACTTAACAACAAGAGAGCAAGAAGTTTTATATTGGTTAACTCAAGGAGCTTCCAATGAAGAAATAGCCAAACATTTATATGTCACAGTTGCTACCATTAAGGCTCATCTGACCAGTATTTTTGAAAAATTGAAAGTCAATAGCCGTACTCAAGCGATAGTTAGAGCCTTAAAATTAGGACTTGTAACAGTTTAAAGTAGCAAAATAATGAATATGATCATCCTGGAAATTGCGATTCTCCCTCTAATTGGCCTCCTGCCTTCTTTAATAATATGGAAAGTAATTTTTTAATAAATGCCAGCCTTTCTACTCAAAATCTGACCTTTACACCAGGTACTACTCCTGCTTCTTTTACAGTGACAGTCAACAACGACAGCACTCAATTTGCAAATTTTCAAATAGAAATTACAGCCGCAGGAGAGCAGCGCAATTCAGAATATCGCTGGTATAAACTTGAACCAGAAGTAGCAGCAGCTAAACCACCAGGAGATAGTACAGACTTTCAAGTATTCATTTTTAATACACCAATACCTGGATTTGTAGGTACTGTCAACCTCACCATCACCATTTTTTCACCACAACTAGGACAACAACGCAGACTAACGTTGCGGTTAAAAATCGAGCGAGATAATCAACCCAACGTCTTGAGTTTAGAATTGCCTGTAAGAGAATTTCCAGTTTATCCACGTAATTCTGTAGATATACCAGTGCGAGTGCGGAATTTAGGTCAACAAATGACAAATGTAATCTTGCGTTTTGTTGGTCTTGATCCAACTTGGTTAATTGGTAATGTAGAAAGACGGTTTTCTTTAGATCCAGGAGGCTATAGAGAACTAACTTTTCAATGTCAACCTCCATCTGTAGTTCAAGCACCCTGTCGAACCTATCCGTTTACCATTGAAGCCACCAGTAATAATGGTTATCCCGCGAGTATAGCAGGTAATTTACAAGTTTTACCTGTAGGTTTCGTAGATTTTTCTATCACTAACCAAAACCAAACAATTCCCAGTCCAGCTAAATGGTTGCCTGATTGGAAATCAGATACAGCCACCTTTGAATTAATATTCAAAAATGCCAGTAACCTCTACCAAGAAATTAACATTCATCTCCAGGGAAGAGACCAAAGAAAATGCACTTACAACACTATTCCAGAAACAGCCAATTTGCAGCTAGGAGAAACAAATAAAGTTCTCCTCAATGTGAAAACAAAACGTCCGTGGTTGGGATTAGCAAAAACCTTGTTACTAGAAGCCAGAAGCGAATTATTTGATCAACGTTTGGGTACTACAGATCCCGCAACCCAGACTTTAGAATTACAGAGTCTACCTATAATTCCCCCGTGGTTACAGCTAATGATCCTGGGATTAATAGCATTACTTTTAGCATTACTACTGAAACCAGAACCAGTTATGCACATTCGTTCTGTAAATTCAGTAGCTTTTAGCGGTAACGGTTTTTCTGTTATTAGTGGTTCAGATGATTGTACATTAAGATTTTGGAATATTAATCGCAATAACAACAGTATAGAACCAGGAAAATTTAGCTATCAAGAACAGCCAATAGCTTGTCAAAAACCACAAAAACCTAACGGACTGTTAGCCATTACCAATGACGTTGTATATGTTTCCGACTTCATGCCCGTGGACAATGATATTGTTGCCGTTGGGTTAGATAATGGTATGATTGAACTCAGGAATGTATCTAATCAAGGTAAAAAAAGGGAAGAACTGCAAGATCAACAAGATCAAAAAGCTATAGGTGATAGAGTATTTGATTTAGAATTTACTAAAAATTCACGGTATTTATTTAGTAGTTATGGTAGTGGTAAAATCAGATTATGGTCACGAACATCTGCTAACAGTGAATTTCAGAAACAACCGCAAATCATCGACATCCAAAATCAATTAACATTACCTTTTGAAGCTCGCACTGTAACTCTCAGTCCAGATGACCAAACCCTAGTAATAGGAGGAAACTTTAAGCGTTTTTTATTTGGTTCATTTAATCCCAATCAACCAGATAATCAACTGCAAAATTTATCAATGCAAAAATTAGAAAGCAGAGATAGTAGGGGACGTACAGATTATATTTGGGCAGTGGATTTTGTGCCTAAACCGCAAGGAAAAGAGCAAATTTTAGCAACCGCTGATTCTGGGGGATATATTACTATTTGGAACTTAAATAAATGCCCAACTATAATAAATGCCAGCCCCCAAAATCCCATTACCGAAGTTAATTGTCAACAATTAGATAGTTGGCAAGTGTCACAAATGCCAGTGCGGACATTAAAATTTAGTGAAGATGGCCGTTTGCTTGTCAGTGGTGGCGATGATGGAAAAGTGATAGTTTGGTATTTAACTCCAGCATATCAACTGGATAAAACCAAAGCAGCAAAAGGTCAAACAATTTACCAAAGCTCAAAGAGAATCAATAGTGTTGACTTGAAAGACAATATGATTGTGAGTGGTGGTGAAGATTTTCAAGTCAAACTACACAGTGTTAGGTAAGGAATTTGATGGTATGTACGCTCAAAACAGTCCATTGGAAATTATTATTAACCCTCCTGGAATTCAATGGGGAATGCCAGGAGATGCGATGGAATTTTATGTTATTGTCATTAATCAGGGAGATCAAAGTGCTGTTGTTGACTTGTATTTTACTTTTAATGATGAATTTAAAAATATTACTAGTGGCTTTACTCCTCCTCAAGCCAGTTTGGGATTAGCGCCCCAACAAACTAGCGACGAAGTTAAATTTGAGTTGCAAATACCTGTTGACGCTAAACCCGGAACTTATGATTATACTTTAGTCGTAGATTCTCCCTTGCATTATCCCCAACATACTCCTATCAACTTTCCCCTGCAACTGAAAGTTCAAATCAAAGAACAAACGATCATTCGCCTTAATGATCCCACTTTTTCACTCAAGCCTAGCAGCAATGCCAATAAACCACTAATTTTAAATCTCAGTCAACCTTTACAAGTAGAAGTAATAGTTGACAATCGCTCTAAATTTGTAGACCGTTTTCGCATCACTTGTCCAGATTTAGATGAAGATTGGTTCACTATTACTTATCCCACAGATGGGTTAGAAGGAGCGGGATTATCACAAGTAGCTGCTCTAGAACTCAACCCTGGTAGTCAGGGTCAAATCTTGCTGACATTTCACCCACCAGGAGACACCTTAGCCGGAATTTATTCCCCGACTATTCGGTTATATTCGGAAAACTCTCCCCAGTTGATACTGTTAGATTTGGTCTATATAGACATTAAGCCAAGTTATATTTTGGATGTCCAGTTGCAAACTATTTTGGCACAGGTCAGCCGTAGTCCTGCCAAATACGAATTATCAATCATTAACCAGGGAAATGTAGTACGCGAATTAATGTTTTACCTGGAAAGTCGAGATGAAGAACAATTGTATACCTATAAATTTGATCCTAGTGAAATCAAATTGCTGCCTAGTAAAAGTTCTATATCTAATCTGACAGTTAAACCTAGATATTGGTGGCGAAGACCTTGGTGGGGTGGGGGGTTAGTTGTCAACTTTCAAGCTAAAATTCAAGACCAAAATAATCTGCCTTTACCGAATACTTTACCTCAATTAAGTTTTATTTGGAAACCCCGTCCTTGGTGGCAATTTTTATTATTAATTTTAATAGGTTTAGGTTTATTCGGTGGTATAGGATTTATGGTTTGGCGGCTTTTAAACCCTGAACCTGTAACAATTAAAGAATTTGCAACTGATAGCCCTACATATATTGAAGGTGAAGCAGTAGCTTTGAATTGGGAGATTCAAAAATATCAGAAATTGCAAAAATTGGTGCTGACAATTAAAGGAAATCAACCAACTCAAAAGACTTATGATTTCAGTAATGGCATTCCCGAAGAACTAATACCTCGTGATTCTGGTATAACACCTCCTTGTAGAGTGTCAAAAGAAGAATTGATTTGTAGCAATTTTCAAACAGGAGTCAAAGCTAAAGGACAGTATAGTTTTGAATTACAAGCATCCTATCGCAAAGGATTGCCAATTTTCTCCAAAGTTGCTAAAACAGATACTAAAATAGTTCAGGTTGAAATTAAAGAAAAACCAATAGCTGAAGTTATAGATTTGAAAACAGATAAACCCCAGTATAAAAAAGGTGAGAATATTAATTTAAGTTGGAAAATTGCTAATCCCTTGCTGCTAAGGGAAATTCAAATAACTGGAAAGGCAGAAGGTGGTACATCTATAGGTAAATTAGGTGTTTATCGTTTTAGACAAGGTAAACTTGTCGATCCGCCTCAACTGCAAAATTTATGTAAACCAATAGAAAATCAACGATTAGAATGTAATAATATACCTATAGACAAATTAAATTCTGGTAAATTCACTTTTGAAATTCAAGCTTTACCCAATAACGGCAGTGATAGAAGTAGTTCTAAAAAGACTGAATCAGTAATTGAAGTATTACCAAAACCATTTAGAATTATCTCTTTTACACTTAATGGTAGTGAACAACCTAATCAGGAGTTAAAAGAAGGAGAAACAGCTACTTTATATTGGAGAGTAGAGGGAGAAGATATTCAGGTGAAACTTGATCCTATTATTGGGAATGTAGAACCATCTGGATCACGACAATTACAAGTTAATCAAGCCTTTCCATCTCAAATTAGACTGCAAGTTTATGATAAATTGGGTAAGCAGCAACCTCAAGAAAAATCTTTTGCGATCGCAGTTATCCAACC